>JAPKYU010000059.1 GCA_026394175.1 Acidobacteriota bacterium
AGCACGTCCTGCAGCAGCGGGTGGCGGGCCTCTCTCACGCGCGCCGCCTCATGCACCACGTCGTAGCCGCAAACCGACGCTGTTCCGCTGGTGGGCAGCAACAGAGTCGAGAGAATCTCGGCCAGCGTCGTCTTCCCGCCCCGTTCGGCCCCAGCAGCCCCACGGCTTACCGCACCGGCAGCAGAATCTCGTTGCTGGTGATTTCGCCGACGGTGACCGACAGCGCAACATTGTCGCCCGTGGGCGTGCGATTGGCGACCGTGGCGTTGATCTGAAACAGGCCGGCGAAGCCCGGCGCCAGGCCGGCGAAGGCCACATTGGCGGCCACGCCGCCGATGGTGACGGTGGGCTTCTGGCTGGCGACGGAAGGCGGCGAGGAGCCGGCCGGCGCTCCGGAATTGACAACCGGGCGCACGGCGCCGATTCCGGTTCCGAAAATGAGCAGCGTCTCGCCGATCCGCGCCGGCGCCGTTGCCGACAGCGGCTTGCCGTCGGCGTGCACCACCGCGCCGGGGAACACACCCGGGGCCGCCGACGCCAGCGAGAGGGGCATGGCCGCGCCCGCCAGGCCATCGGTGGACATCACCGTCGCCGTGGCCGTTCGCCCGGTCAATTCCGCCGGGACCTGGAGGTTGATCTGCGTGGGCGAAACATACAGCAGCGGCGCTCGAATGCCGTTGCAGAGCACGATCGTGCCGCCCAGCTCGGTGGGCAGCGGGAAACTGCCGGCCCAAACGGTCGTCTTGGCCAGGTTCGTCCCGAACAGCGACACCAGAGAACCGGGCGCCACCGAGCCCGGCCGGAAACCGGCGCTGTTCGCGATTCCGCCCAGGTTCAGGATCGGGAAGCGGGAGGCGTCCGGCGGGCGATACCGCACCCAGATGGGCGACGACCAGGCCAGTTGCCCGTCGTCCTGCTGCACCCGCACGTAGTAGTACTGGTCGCCCGGCCGCAGGCTGGTGTCGGAGTACTGCAGATCGACCGACTGCTGTCCGGGCGCCGCCGAGTACACGAAGGTGTTGTTGCGGATGATTTCCAGCCTGGTGATGGCGCGCGACCCGATGGCCTTGATGACCATCTTCGGCGCCGCCGAAGCCGTGAATTCCTCACCCATGAAGTGCTCGCCCGCGGCGTCGGTCATGCGCACGTCCAGCACGATGTTGTCGGTGGCCGCGTAGGCGCGGCGGTTCTGGATGGCGCCGAACATGGCCGCGCGGCTGAACTCGGGCACGTAGAGGCAGGCATACGACATGTGCGTCGAGACGTGATCGGAGCTGGCCTGCACGCCCAGCCGGTCGCCGCGCGCCCAGGCGTTCCAGACGTAGCCTTGGGGACGAAAGCCGCCGGGCTGCTGGCTGGTGTTGGTGGGGCTGGGAGCCCGCGGCGCTCCTTCGTGTTCCGAATTGGTGCGGTCACCCTGGTACAGCTCGACCAGCGGCTCCAGCTTCACGTCGTTGTCGCGCCAGTCGGTTCCCATGTCGGTGGCGGAGGTGTGCGACATGGCGATGCCGCCGTTGGCCGTCAGGTACTGGTAGAGAGGAATGGCGCCGTGCGCTTGATTGGCTTCGCCGGAAGCGATGGGCAGCGTCCGCACCCCGCGCTTCGGGAAGATAATGTTGCGGTGGCCGTTCGGATAGCCGACGCTGCGCTCGTAGGCGAACAGCGGCACGAACCGGTCCGTGGCCAGGAACAGGTCGGCCGACTTTTGCGTGCGCCACCACGGGTATTCCTGGTCGCTGCCGGAGTTGTGGTCGGTGACCGCCAGGTAATCCAGGGAGGTGGAATCGAGCGCGTAGCGGTAGGCGTCGGTGAGCGAGCCGTCGCCTCCGCCATCCCCGGAAATGTCGGTGTGGCGGTGCATGTCGCCGCGCAGGATGCGGTAGCTCACACCGCTGATGGTGGTGCGGTAGGAGCGCACCCGCGCGACCGCAGCAGTCTCATCCTGGTGAAAGGACGCCGGCGGCTCAGTGGCGGCGGGCGTAACGGCCTGCAACTGCGCCGGCGCGGCCGCCGCCGGCGCCCGGAAGCGCGCGAAAAACACCTGGTTGGTCCCCGGCGCCATGGTGCCCCACGGCCGCTGGTCGGCGTTCCATGCGGCCAGCACATTTCCGTCGGCGTCCGCCGTCACGGCCATGGGCAGGTCGTTACGCCCCGTGCTGTCGGGCATCAGGAGCGGCGTCTTCCACGAACTGCCGTCGAACCAGGTGGCGTACACGTTCCACCCGGTGCGGTTGTTCCCGTTGGCCAGGGTTTTCGAGAAGCGCCGGTGGAACAGCATCCAGAGGTTGCCCTGGGCGTCGGCCTGCACGCGGGCCGTGTGCCAGTAAGTGCGCTGGCCGGCCGGAACGGTGGCGTAGAAATCGGCGGCCGGGGCCTTCCACTGGCCGTTTTCCAGGCATGCCAGGCGCATGGTGCGCGAAACGTAAAGGCGGGTGTTGCCGGTCGGCCCCCAGAAACCGGTGTCTTTGCCCCAATAGGCCCCCGACTCGTCCCAGGCCGCCCACAGGCGCCCGGCGCGGTCCACGGCCAGGGAAACGTTGGCCTCGAAGTTGGCAGTCGCGGCCACCTGCATCAGGGGGCCCGGGCCGGAATCCGTGTAGCTGCGCGCTACTACGTCGAAATTGCCCGAGGCATAACTGTCCCAACCGACGTACACCTTCCCGGCCTGATCGGCGGCAATCGCCGGGAACCAGTTGTCACCGCTGGCCGACACCACCATCTCATCGAACCAGCTCGCACCGGCGAACTTCTTCAGCAGGATCTTCCATTCGCCGGCTCGAAACCCCTGCCAGGCAAGCCACAGGTTGCCCGAGGGATCGGCGATGAGCTGGTGAAAAATGTTCGGCCCGCCGGCCTGCGTCAGCTTTTCCGGCTGCGACCAGACGCCGTTGTAAGAAGCGGCGTAGAGGTCCCAGTTGCCGCTCTTGTTGACCGACCACACCAGCCAGAGGCGGCCGGCGGCATCCTGGGCCAGGGCGGCTCCGAACAAGTCGCCGGCCGCGAAGGAAGGCGCCTGCACGTCGCTCCATTGGCCCTGCCGCCACGACCGCAGCATTACCTGCTCGGCCAGGTTGCTGTAAGCGGTCCAGGCCAGCCAGACCGTGCCGTCGCGCGCCACGGTCACCGCCGGGTAGTCGTTGTGATAGGTGTCCGGTCCGAGGGCGGCGGTGGCCGGCACGCGGGTTACGGTCGCGCCGCCATTCAGGAAGGAAGTGCTGGAGGAGTAATCGACATCGCCCAGGTTGAAGGAGAAGTTCCCCTGCGCCGTGGTGATCGAAACCCGCGAAGTTGCCGGCGCTTCCAGCCGGATAAACACCCCGTTCGATTGGACCGCGCCCGTTCCGCTGGCAGGGAGCCGGGTGGAAGCGCGCCAACTGGTGTCGGAGAGCACCCGGTCGGTATCTTCGAAGTGCCAGCCCGTGACGGAGCGAACTAGGCCGGGCGAGACGCTGACCTGCCCGTCCCAGGTGGTTGGCTGCGTGTCTTTCAGCCCGAAGGTGAGGAAGACGACGGTGTGACTGACGTCGGCCGGCTGGGGAAGCGCGGCGGCCAGGTAGCGGGGCGCATAGCCGGCCGGCCGCAAAACCAGCACGGCCAGCAAGCAGGCCAGACCGCCGCCGGCCATGATGCGGGCCACACCCCCCCGCATGGCACCCTCCTCCTGCCCCCACTAACCCAGCAGCATACGGCTTGTTGCGGGCCGTCCGCCCGCCACCGTTACCAGTGGTGGACTGGCGGACAATTATACATGCCAGGCCGTGTAGAGGCGTATCCCTGTGTGTGCCCACGGCTAAGGGCCGGGCGCGCGCCGGGCCCGGACAGCCCAGCCCGGATAAACGCGGATATCCGCACATCTTCTGCTACAATCCCGCAACGTGGACTTCGGTATTG
>JAPKYU010000056.1 GCA_026394175.1 Acidobacteriota bacterium
AAACTCCGCTGTCGCACTGCGTTGTTTCCGGAGCGCGCCTGCCGCCATGGCAGGCGCGCTTGGCGGACGAAACTTAAAAATTCAGCTTCATGCCGAACTGAATAATTCGTGGAAGAGTGTTGGCGGCCACGCCGGTGATCCGCGACTGGAAGGTAGCGATCGCGGCAGGGGCCATGCCGCTGGCGGGCAAACCAAATACCGGATGGTTGAAGGCGTTAAACATCTCGGTGCGGAAATCCAGGCGGTATCGTTCCGTCACTTGGAAACTCTTCCCGAGTCCCAGGTCGGCGAAAAACGCGCTGGGGCCACGCAGGATCATGTAGCCGGAATTGCCCTGTCGAAGGAGCGCCCCGGGTGTCGTCGACTGAACGGGCACCGCAAAACAGGTCGGGTCAAACCACCGAAACACCGTGGGGTTACTCAACGTGCCGCTGCAGATGCGGTCCGGCCGATCCTGTCCATTCCCGCCGTTCATGCGGAGTTGATCGGTTCCGGAAAGTGTGGGAGTGAAGGGAAGACCGCCGCGCCTGGTGATAATCCCGCTCACCTGCCAGCCCCCGATGACTTTGTCGATCACTCCGCCCTTATTGACAAAGCGCTGTCCCTTGCCCACGGGGACCTGGTAAATCGGCGAGACTACCAGCACATGCCGCAGATCGGTGCCCGATGGGCCATAATCCTGCCTCGGGTAACGCGGATCGCTCAGCCCATTTGTATAAGCAAGCGTCTTCGACCAGGTGTAGGCGACGGTGAGGGCCAGCCCCTTGCTGAAGCGGCGTTCCAGCTTGCTCTGCAGCGAGTTGTAGTTCGAGGTGTCCTGGCTTTCGTATTGCCTTACGTTCGAGAACTGCGTGAAGGGGCGTCTCTGCGTCTGGCCTGAAGCCAGCACGACACCCCATGGTTGCGGCAGATTGTAGAACGTCGTGCGTGTAGTGTCCATGTGCCGGGTCAAGCTGGCGACATAACCCACCGACAAAATCGTGCTGCCGCCGATCATTCTCTCGATGGTCAGGTTCCATTGATACGTGGAGCGGAGCTTGCGATCGGGCGGCGCGCAATTTGCGTAGGTGGGTGTACCCGCGGCGGCGCCGGCGAACGGATTGGCCATCGACGACGGCGGCGGCGCAGTTCCGGCCGGCGGCTGGTTATTCGTCGGCGTCAAGCTCGTTAGTACCAATGGCCAGCTCTGGCAGCTCTCGGTGTCGGCGTTGCCGGAGTACGACCCGTAGAAGATACCCACGGCGCCGCGCACCACGGTCTTCTTCGTGGCCTGATAAGCGAACCCCAGGCGCGGCTGCCAGGCGTTTTTCTGTGAAACCAGGCAGTTGTCGGGCAGCCCCGCGGACCGGCAGGTGACCGCCGCTCCCGGGATCATTGCCAGTGCCTGTGGCAACACCGCCGATGACATTTTCCCGCTGGAATCATTGGCTACCGCAATGATTCCAGAGAATTCGCCATTCTTAACCATTGGCTGCGTATAGTACGGCGGGTCGGCGTGGAAACGCGTCTGGTATTCGTAACGCAGGCCCAGGCTCAAGTTGAGCTTCTTAGTGAGTGTCCACGAGTCGTTGATAAAAAACGCCCAGTTGGAGAAGTACTTGGGTACGGGCGGGATAGGAGTGCCTTTTGTCGCGCTTTGGAGATAGCCGAGCAGGAAGTCGGCAAACGCGTTGCCGGCGGCGCACCCGTTCGAGGCGGTTCCGCCCGGACAGAAGGTAGTGCCCGTGCTGGGGAACGCCCGATCGCGGGTTTGCGCTCCATTGAAGTTGAACAGGCCGGTGGAGAGCTGGTTATTATAGGTCAACAGGTTTACGCGGCGGAAATCACCGCCCAGACGCAGGCTGTGGGAGCCGCGGATGAGTGTCATGGTATCGGTCAACTGGATCGGCTTCTCTCCCACCACCAGCGGCCGGTAGTCGCCCGAGCCAAGATGCACTCCGCCAATGTTGAAGTGCGGGAACCCCGGATAGGCGTCGGACTCCAGGAATTGTTTGACGCCCAACTTCGAGGCCCAATCGCTATTGTCGGCTTTCTGGTACTCCTGCGGATTATGCGCGATTCCGCCACGCAGTTCATTTATAAGGTAGGGGCTGAAATTGTGGTACCAGGCGCCGCCCAAGTTCTGGCCCCCCAGGTTGGCGATTTCGGTGGCGTTCAGGGCCCCTTGAACGTTGGTGGCCAGCGGCCCGTCCCCGACACGATAGTTGGAACTGTACGTGTACCTCACGAAGTACGTGTTGGTATTCGAACGGTTGTAGTCCAGGCGGAGGTTGTATTGGTTGATCGTCTGGCGCCGTTGCGGTGTGTAGAAGTAGTTCTGGCTTGGAGGCAGAGGCAAGCCCGCGTTGCTCACGTTCGAGATGCCGGGCAAGTTCGGCGCCGGCAGATAAGCAAACACCTTGGAGGTCACCGCATCCCAACGGTTCTGTGGAATCGTATTGTTCGGGAAGGCCCTCTGGGTGAGCGGGTCGAAAATGATGACACCCGCCGGGAAAACGCCGCTGCGCATATCGTTGGTGGGAACGGCGGTAAGCTGGGGCTGCGAGAAAACCTCGCGCGTTGCGTCGTAGTTGAAGAAATAGAACAGTTTGTCTTTCTTGGCCGGGCCGCCCACGCTGCCGCCGAATTGATTGCGCTTCAGCAGGTTCCTGGTGTGCGGGCCGCTGAAAGTCCACTGCGGAGCATCCAGCTTATCGTTGCGGATGAACTCGAAGACCGTCCCGTGGATTTGGTTGGTGCCCGATTTCACCACCACGTCCACCTGCGCCGCACTGCGGCCATACTCAGCCGAGAAATTGGCCGTCTGCAGTTTGACCTCCTGGATGGCGTCCACCGAGACCGGGATGCTGGCGCCGCCGAACTCCCGCTCGTTGTTCTCGATGCCGTCGATGCGGAAGAACGTATAGGCTCCACCCTGCCCGTTCACGTCGTACACCGGCATGCCGTTGCGCTCCGTCCCACTGCCATAGGTGCCGGGCGAGAGTTGCAGCAATTGCGTGAAGTAGCGGCCGTTCAGGGGCAGGTTCAGCACCTGCTGGCTTTGGACGACGTAGCCGACGCTGCTCTCTGCCGTCTGCAGCAACGGCGATTCACCGGTGATGGTCACCTGCTGCTGCGTGGTTCCCACCTCCAGTTGAACATCGATGCGCGCCGTCTGGTCGATGACCAGCCGGATGTCACGAACTTGTCGGCCGCCGAATCCCGCCGCCTTGACCTCCAGGCTGTAGGCGCCGGGAATCAAGCCGGGCAACACGTATAGGCCGGCGGCCGTGGTTTCCAGCGTCCTGGCCACGCCGGTCGCGACGTTGGTGACCGTCACCTTTGCGTTGGGAACAACGGCGCCGGTCGCATCCGTGACAGTCCCGGTCAGAGTGGCGTTGCCGCTCTGGCCAAGCGCTGTCCCACAAGACAAAGCGATGCAGAAAAACAACAGGCACAGCGGGGTCGTTGATTTCATTGTAGTGTCTCTACTCAGGAGGAGAGAGGCGCGCTCGCGCCGCAGTTGTCTGCCTCTAGGGCGGACGCGAAGGGCCACTGTGCGTGAAACCGGGGCGGCAGCGACTTCCCTGGGACCGTTCTCCGAGTTCCAAGGCAACATCGCGGTCCTCCACTCCCTGGGGCCACAGATCAGACTTTCGCTTCGCGAGATCTTCTGCGAGATTATAATTGCTGCAAAGGCTCTGTCAAGCGCAATTTTAGACACTAGATACCACGGCGTGTGCTGACGAATCGGCCAAATGCCGCAGGCATCGGGCAAACCAGCCGCCTGTGGTGCACAAGTCCATGCAAGGCAAGGCACGGCACGGGGCTGCGTGTGTCCGTCCACCCGGCAACAACTGGTGTATGATTTTGCCGCCGGCATTCCGAGTCGCGGAAGCCGCCGCAGAGGTCGGGATGAGAAGCGCCCAGAGTCATACTGTCGCGGCCCTGAGTTTCTTGTTCCTGGTCATGTGTTCTTCTGTTCCTGCTGAGGCCCAAGCCAAGGCCGGTGCGGCCAAGGCTGCTGCCGACCAACCGCCCGAAGGCCCGGATTTGCTGCTCCGCGATTTCGCCCCGCGGACGCACCTGGACGTGAAGAGGACACCGATCGAGCGGGCACGATTCCCGGTTATCGATGTCCACTTTCACATGGAT
The DNA here is from genome assembly GCA_026394175.1 of Acidobacteriota bacterium. Lineage (GTDB taxonomy): Bacteria > Acidobacteriota > Terriglobia > JAJPHL01 > JAPKYU01 > JAPKYU01. The sequence continues at coordinate 4,135 of JAPKYU010000056.1, forward strand.
GGCAATGCCGATCCCCTGGAAGTGGCGCGCATCATGGACGGCCTGAATCTGCAGACCGTCGTCAATCTCGGCATGAAGGACATGTGGGGGGAGACGCTTAAGAGTTATGCCGAGAAGTGGGTGAAGCGCTTCCCCGGCCGGTTCGCGGTCATGGCGAATCTGGACGAAAAGCAGATCAACCATCCGGATTTCAGCCGCCAAGCCGTCGCTCAACTCCGGGAAGACGTAAGGAATGGAGCGATGGCGCTCAAAATCTACAAGGAATTGGGGCTGGTCTGGAAGGATGCGCACGGCAAGCTGATCCGCCCCGACGACCCCCGTTTCGATCCGGTCTGGGATGCCTGCGCGGAACTGGGCATTCCGGTGCTGATTCATGTCAACGATCTCAAGTCCTTTTTTGACCCTATCGATCGCTTCAACGAACGCTACCTCTCGCTGACGCTCGACCGCAGGTCCTCGTGGTACGGGACAGTCGACATCACGCACGATCAGCTCATGCAGCACTTCGAGAACGTTATCGCCAAACATCCGGCGACGACCTTCATCGGGGCCCACGTGGGAATGCACTACGAGCACCTCTACTCAGGCGCCCGCTGGCTGGACACCTACCCGAACCTCTACTATGACATCGCCGCAAGCTGCAAGCATTTGGGCCGGCAGCCGTACACGGCGCGCAGGTTCATGATCCGCTACCAGGACCGAATGCTGTTTGGCTGCGATATTGGCAGGGTGCCCAACCCGGAGGTCTACCAGTACATGTTCCGCGTGCTGGAAACCGATGACGAATATTTCGAGCACGTCGAGCCGAATGCAGGGTTGCCGTGGAAGATCTATGGCCTGTATTTGCCCGACGAGGTACTCCAAAAAGTCTATTCCTTGAATGCCCGGAAGCTGTTTCCGCAGTTTCGAAGAGTGCCGGCCACAACGGCGGCGCGCCCGCGGGCGGGGCGATAGCGACTGGCTCACGGAAAGCAAGAAGCCGACCAGCCAGGCGCGGAAGGTGGAACTGGGCCCCCTACCCTCCTGCTGCGGATTGTCGGGGTGGCCCGGCCGGCTTCATTGCAGCTCCATGCGGCCCAAAGGCCCTGGCCAATAACGAGACTGGCCCCAGTACCGAACGCGGGCCATGATATCTGATATCGCATGACTGGCAAGCAGTGCTAAGATGGGCGCCAGCTTCGAGGAGGTCTGTCATGGACGCCGGACGGCGCAAATTCTTGAAGAATTATTCCAGTGCGGCAGCGGCGCTGGCTGCCGCCCCTCTGCTCGTGCCACGCACAACCTGGGGCGCCAATGACCGCCTGACTTACGGCGTCATCGGCACGGGACGGCGCGGGCAGTACGTCAGCGAGTTTTTCCACAAGCTGGGTGCCCAGTGCGTCGCTTTGTGTGACGTGTGCGACCTGAACCTGGAGGCGGCGCGGAAGGATGCCCCTGGCGCCAGAACTTACCTGGATTACCGCGACCTGGTCGCCCACAAGGGCCTGGATTGCGTGCTGATCGCGACCCCGGACCATCAGCATTACCCGTGCTTGCTTGCCGCGCTGAACGCCGGAAAAGATGTCTACCTGGAGAAGCCGGTTTCGATGTCTCTGGAGCAGAGCGCAAGAACCGTGGCGGCGGTGCGGAAGACGCGGCAGATCGTCCAGGTGGGTACCCAGCGGCGCAGCGCCCCTCTCTACCAATCCGCCAAGAAGCTCCTGGACCAGGGCATGCTGGGCCGCATCCGCATGGTGAAGGCGACCTTGAACAGCCTTCCGTTCACTCAACTCGATAACTCACCGCTGCCCGGGAAGCTCGACTGGGAGCGCTTCCTGGGGCCGGCTCCCCGGCGGCCGCTGGAACCCAGGCGTTTCCGGTGGTGGCGCGTCTTCTGGGATTATTCGGGCGGCACCATGACGGACAACGGCTGCCACTTGATGGATGTGGTGCTGTGGTTGTGCAACTCGGGTCCCCCGCGCTCCGCGGTTTGCCAGGGCCGGGTGGTCGCCATTGCCGGCGCCGAAACACCGGACGTTCTGTCGGTTGTTTTCGAGTACCCGGAATTCCCGGCAACGCTCACATTCAATATGACGAACACTTACCAGGGATTGCTGTTCGAGTTCCAGGGAGACCAGGGGACGCTCGTTTTGGATGGCGCCGGCTTCCGCGTCTACAAGGAACCGTGGTCGGCCAAAGAGAACCGGGAGCCTATCCACAGCGAGAGCGGCGGAGTGCCGATGGACGCCCACGTCCGGAATTTTCTCGATTGCATCAAATCGCGCCAGGAACCGGTTTGCCCGATCGAAGAGGGCGTGGCCGGCGTCGCCGGGTTGCACCTGGCCAATGTCGCGTTTCGCGAGGGGCGGCGGGCGAAACTCGCCGAGTTCGCGCAGCCCAAATAATCCACCACGGATCGCGCTGGGGCTCTCCCTGATGAACGCCGCGTACTGCGTTCTGGCGCGCGGCTTGAACGGCAGCGAGAATCTTGAATCCCAAGCAAGTCTTCTTGCTCTTGCGCATGGCTTCGACTGTTCGCTGGGGTCGCTGGCAATGTACGGCTCGCCGAGCGGCATCTCGCCGCCCATCATTCTCGCCAGTTCTTCTTTGGGGCGGGTCACGTAATAGAAGCAGGTCAGGAAAAAATCGGCGTCCCATCCTTCGCCTTCAATCTTGTCCACCTGCACCGCCGGGTTGTGGGTGGAGACACCGACCAGCGCACCGGCCTGGCGCATTCGCTTCAGAAGGTCCTTTGATTTTTGGAATTCCCCGGTTCGGAACACGCGGTCGGTGATGCCACCGTGCTGCAACATGGCGAAGGGTTTGTATTTTGCCGCTTCGTCAACCCGCGCCGGATTGTCGAAGCCATCGGGGCGAATGGTGCAAAGCCAGTTTATTTTTCCGTCTTGTTCACGGAATTTCTGCAGATCGGAGGGCATTCGGTCGCCGAATCCCGCGATCCAGGTGTTGATGCCGCAGAAAATCGCGACGGTTGCTTTTCACTCAGGCGCTTTCGTATAGCCGGGTGAGCACGAACTCGCGGTGGCCGAGGACTTCGGCGCTGGTGAGGCGGCCGTTCGCCGTCTTCAACATCATGTCCAGCAACAGGTCCCCGGCCTGGTCGAGATTCATGTCGCGCCGCAGCAATCCCGAGACGTCCAGGTCGATGTGTTCACTCATCGTCCGCACCGTCCGCGGGTTGGCGCAGAGCTTGATCACCGGCAAGATCGGATTGCCGATCACGTTCCCCTGGCCCGTCGGGAACAAGTGGACGACGAATCCGGCCGCGGCAACCAGGGTCACCATTTCGCCGGCCGCGGAAGAAGAATCCATGAACCACAGGCCCGGCCCCGTCGGCGCTTCCGCCTTGTCGAGCACACCATCCACCACGCACCTCTTGCCGATCTTCTGGATGTTGCCCAGCGCTTTCTCTTCGATGGTGGTGAGGCCGCCGGCGATGTTGCCCTTGGTGGGCTGGGACTCCGACAAGTCGCCCACCTTGTGGCCATCAATCACCTGCTGATAGCGATTGAACATGGCCATGAACTGCGCGGCGATTTCGGGGGTGCGGCAGCGCTTGGCCACCAGGTGTTCGCCGCCGGTGATCTCCGTGGTCTCGCCAAACACCAGGGTCACGCCCCGCTCGTACAACTTGTCGAAGGCGTTGCCCGCGGTGGGGTTCGCGGCGCTGCCCGAAGTCGTGTCCGATTCTCCGCACTTGGTGGACACCCAGAGGTCGCGGAGCGGGCTTTCCTCGCGGGCCAGCGTCGAGGCCCATTGCACGTACTGTTTCGCCTGACGCGAGGCCCGCATGATGGTGTCATGGTCGCCGTGCAGTTCGATTCCGAAGCCCGCCGCCGGCTTGCCGGTTTTCGCTATGCCGTCTACGACGCGCTGCGTCCAGCCTTCCTCAATGCCGATGACCACCACGGCGGCGACATTCGGGCTGGAGCCGGTGCCGATCAGGGTGCGGAAATGCAGCTCCAGATCGGCCCCGAACTGCAGGCGCCCGTAGGGATGAGGCAGAGCCATGCAACCCTTGATGTTGTGAGCCACAGCCTGGGCCGCCGCGTTCGAAAGATCGTCCAGGGGCAGAATAATGACGTGATTCCGCACTCCCACGCGGCCGTTCTCTCGCCGGTAGCCCCGGAATGTCGCGCTGCTTAAGTCGATCGCCAAGGTCCCGTCCCTCCGTTCTACCACCGCTTGGTTTTCACGTTATGAACATGCAGGTATGCACCCGCCGGAATCGGCGCGATCGCGCGGCCGACATCGGCCCCGTACTTGATCACCGTGTCGTTCTCCGCCAACGGCTTGATTGCCAGTTTGTGGCCGATGGGGATATCGTCCAGGACCTTCATGCTGATCATCCGGTCCTTGTCCATGATCCAGCCGGCGAGCGTATCCCCCGCCTTGACGCCTTCGACGACGACGACCCCCACCGAATCCGCTTCGTCGTGAACCACGAAATGTACGGTCATTCGCTATTCTCCTTCCCGCCAACGTCCGGTTCGGCGATCCATCCGGTTGGCGGCCCGGATCGCGCGGGAAACGCCATCGCCGACGGGATGCGCGTCGGAATGCAACTGTTGCTGCGGAGCGGGATGAATCCGTAATATACGGTATCTGATGTGGGTCCGTCTACATCACTCTCCGCAGATATGCCCTGCGGGACGCACCCGGCTTCGTTTTCTCTCTAACACCGGCCGGCGCCTGTTGTTTCGCACGGCGGCATCGGCAAGCACACCGTGCGTGGCCTCATAGAAGCGGTCCGCGTGGCCGGATTTTCGGGGTTGAAGTCCAGGTCGGGCGGCACGTAGCCGAACACATCCAGGCAGGCGCACCGCTCGCCGCTGCCTCCTCAATCCACGCTTCGGCCAGCCGGCGGTTTACGAGACAGCGGAAGCCCGGCCTGTTCACACCGGCTGGGGTCTTGGCTCCCTGCGCTTCCGGCGCATCCGTGGCATAGCAGACTTCCGGACACTCGCGTGCGCAATGGAGAATATTGAGGCAATCGGTGCAGCTTTCGGGAACCTCCCCCGCCTTGCGGCGGTGGGCGCCAATGCGTTCGATATCCAACATGTATTCGCCGGCGACACTGCCCCACCGGCCGATCGGGCGCGGGACTCCCTCGCTGTCCCGGCCGCCGGTATAGAAGAAGCACGCAGTCGCGGCACCGTCCGGAACCAGGTGGAGCGTGTCGCGCAGGATGCTGCAGTACGGACCGTGCAGCTCATCAAGGCGCACGCCCGCCCAGCTTAGATCGCAACCCCGTGCGCGCGCCTCGCGCTGGGCCGCCAGAAAATGCTCCACGAACCACGCGGCCTGATCGGGTTGGAACGCAACCTGCTTGCCGCCGCGGACTCGGTAGACCGGTTCGAAGCGCATTTGGCGCGCTCCCAGCGTCTCGTGCAGATAGGCCACGATTTCCGCCTGCCGTTCCACCGTGCGCGGTGTAATCGTAGTACGCACCGTGAGTCGGCCGCCGGCTTCCCGGAGTGTTCGCGCCGTTTTCTCGATGTACGGAGAGGATGCCCCACCGCCGGCCAGAGGGCGCTGCCGGTCTTGTATCTCCGGAGGCCCGTCACACGACAGTTCTACGAGGTTGAAATGCCGAGCCATCCAAGAGGCCGCTGTCTCCGGCACTACCCCGTTGGTGACAATGACGCCGAACCAATCCACGCCCGCCTCGTCCGCGATGGCGCGCGTGGCGTTGACTATGCGCACAACCATGTCCCAGTGGATCGTTGGCTCACCTCCGCCATGCAGAACGAGGTGAAAGGGCCCCATCTTCTCCGCGCAACAGCGGGCCACCAGCCGCGCCGTCGAGTGTACCATCGCTTCCTCGATGATGGCCGGATGACCACCGCGCGCCCCTGCTTGCCGTGCCACGCTACTGAAGCAATACGGACAGGCGAGATTGCACTGGTTGCTGAGATAAACCGTGAGGCATTCCGGTGCGAACGGCGCTTCCAGGCGCCGGGACCAGGTTCCGATGGCCCGTTCGGCATAGCGGCGCAGTTCGGCCGCCAACCTGCCGAGCGGTGGAGAGGACGCCGGGCCCGTGCCCACCAGAAGCGAGTGCACCTCATCGGCCTCACCCGGTGTCACCAGCGCCAGGTACCCGGGGGTATAAAGCACGTCGGACGCGCCTTGCGGGAGGCGAAAGATGGGGAGGCCGGGACGAAGGCGCGTAGTCATTGGGCGGTCGTGGCACCCATTTTAAACGAGTCATCAATATCAATCCGAACATTTCCCGGATTGTGCGGATTCCGCCCGGTTCGTCCGCCGGATCCCTGAATCCGCGGATTCATCATCCTGGGGCGTTGCCGGGCTCTCGAACGAAGTTGCTCGAAACACAAACGCGCAGGCGTACCAACCTGAAGAACAGGTCCTTTACAGCGGCGAAACTCTGTTCCTCGGTCCATCCCATTTCGGCGCTCAATTCCCTGCTGGTCTGGCCAAGTGTCGTTCGGCCGTTGAGCCGATTGAAGATGAAAAGGTGAGCGGGTTCGCGGGAAAAGAGAACGATGGCCATCTCTTCGCCGGGCAGGCGCGCGCTTACCTGTTGTTCTTCAGGCAGGATGGCAACGCCCTCGCGGATCACCGGGGCCTGTCGAGCCAATTCCGCATCGGGGACCTTTGAGAGGTCGGAGATTGGAATCTGTGGCCGGCCCTGGATTTCGTCCAGGAATGCGGCCCCCTCGCCGGCGAGCCGCCGGAAAAACCCTCGCCTGTACGCGCCTGGTGAAGCCATACAACTCCTTTTTTTTCCGCTGATCGCGCCACAGAATTATGCGTCGTACCAGAGGGATTGCAATAAGAAAAACTTCATCGCCACCCGTTTTCGGGTACAATCTGCCCCGAAGCCGGTCGTGCCAGGAGGGGGTATGCAAATTGGTACTCGATTGGGCCGCATGCTCGGGCTGTTCGTGTTCGGGCTCGCCAGCAGCTTTCCACTCTGGGCCCAGAGTCCAGGAACGATCGCGACCGTAGCCGGCGACGGCACAGCCGGCAATACGGCCGAGAGCGGAGCGGCGACTGCTGCGAAGCTGGAGACGGCCTATGGTGTGGTGATGGATGCCCAGGGCAACCTGTACATTGCCGACAGTTGGAACCACAGCATCCGCAAGGTGGCGCCGGGCGGCACCGTCAGCAGGTCAGCCGGCTCCAACTACGAGGGAACCTACGGGGATGGCAGTACCGCCACTTATGCGAATCTCTCGTACCCGCGCGGCCTGGCCATCGACGCCGGTGGCAATCTGTACATCGCCGATTCCGGCAACTCGAAGGTGCGCAAGATCTCTCCGGACGGCATCATCCGGGCCTTCGCCGGCACCGGCACGGATGGCTACTCCGGAGACGGTGGAGCGGCCACGGCGGCGCGGCTGAAGTTTCCCCGCGCGCTGGCCGTAGATTCCGCGGGGAACGTCTATATTGCCGATACCTGGAATTACCGCGTCCGAAAGGTGACTCCCGGCGGCACGATCAGCACCGTCGCGGGAGACGGGACATACGGCTATTCCGGTGACGGGACGTTGGCCACCAGCGCTTCCATCGGGCTGATCCAGGCCCTGGCGGTGGATCCTCAGGACAACCTCGTTCTTCTGGACGGTTACAACCACTGCCTGCGCAAGGTGACGGCAAACGGAATCATCACCACCATCGCCGGCGGCAGCACCGCGGGCTACTCCGGCGATGGCGGGCCGGCCACCGCCGCTCGATTCAGTTACCCAAGAGGGCTGGCCATCGATTTTCTGGGGAATATTTTCGTAGCCGACTCCTTTAACCATCGCATCCGCCAAATCAAACCCGACGGGACGATCAGCACGCTGGCGGGCACCGGCGCCGCGGGTTACTCGGGGGACAACGGACCGGCGACCGCCGCGCAACTCAACTTTCCTTACGGGCTGGCGGTCAGCCTCCGGGGCGATGTGTTTGTGACCGACCTGCGCAATTACAGGGTGCGCAAGGTGGTCATGGCCACCGCCGGAGCGGCGCCCGGCATCAGCGCCGGCGGGGTCGTAAACGCGGCTACTTTCAAAGGACCCGTCTCTCCCGGAGCCATCATCTCGATTTTCGGCCAGGGGTTTGCCACCAGGGCCTCCTATGCCCCGTCGCTTCCCCTGACCACTTCGCTC
>JAPKYU010000650.1 GCA_026394175.1 Acidobacteriota bacterium
GCACCGTGGCCGTGGCCGAGCCCGGGCGCACCATGTTGACCCGCAGCCGCCCAACTTCCTGGTACATAAGGCCCAGTTGCAGCAGCCGAAGGTATTGCCCCGGGAACACTTCGCGGCGCACCATGTCCTGCACCCGCCGCAAGACGGCGTACTCGCCGCCGGGGTTGACGATCCAGCCGGCGCCCACGTTCAGATACACGATGTCACCGGAAACGAACTGGGTCTTGGCGCCGCTTTCCTCACCCGCCGCTACGCGCAGGCCTTCGTTCAGCGGGTTCTCGCTGATAAACCCGGCACAATACGTGACGTTGTAGCCGGCAGTCTGCGCCTCCTGGGCAGGCGCGGGACGGGCCGGTTGCTGCGCAAGCGCCGCAACGGGCCGGCCGCCAACAACAATCACAAGGATGGCCAAGGCAAATTTCCACGTCATACATCGGACAGTAACAAACACAGACACCGCAGTCAATCAGGTACCCGTTACTGGAAAGATACCCTTCAATATGGTAGCTTTAGGTCTTTTACTGGGTCTGAACTGCCATGGCCGGCTTGAAACGAACAACGCGCGGTGCCCGGCTGCCGAGGGTTTGCTGGAGCCTGGCGGCGTCCTCGGTGGAGCGGTTGCTGGCCGCGGCGCGCGCCATTCGACCGCCGGCGGACCGCTTCGTGGAGGCCCGGCTCGATTATCTGGAGCAGCCCGAGCTCGGCCCGCAGGCCATCGAGGGCTTGCGCCGCGCCCGCATCCCGGCCATCGCTACCCTGCGCTCGGCCGTTGCCGGGGGCAACTATGGCGGCCCGCTGGAAGATCAACTGCGCATCCTGACCGAATGCGGCGCGGCGGGAGCGGCCATCATCGATCTGGAAATAGAGTCGGCCGAGCGCGCCGCCCGGCCGGCGCGGGCCCGCTTGCGCCGGCACGCCCGCCTGCTCATCTCCTTCCACGACTATCACGCAACTCCCGAGGCGCTGCCCGCGGTCCTGCGGCGGCTGAAGCGCTTCAAGGCCGACTACTACAAGATTGCCACACTCAGCGGCAGCCACGCCGACAACACCGCCTTGCTGAAACTGAATGCCGTGGGGCGCGGCACGGTGCTGGCTTTGGGCATGGGCGAGATCGCCATGCCCACGCGCGTGCTGGCCGTGGCCCGCGGCGCTCCGTTTACCTACGGCGCGGTCTCGGCGGACCAGGCGCTGGCGCCCGGGCAAATCACCGGCGAGGACTTGCGGAGCCTGTACCGGATCGGGCGCCTGTCGGAGCGCACCGCGGTTTACGGCGTGATTGGGAACCCGATTGCCCACTCGCTTTCGCCCGCCGTACACAACGCCGCCTTCTCTGCCCTGCGGCGCGACGCCGTGTACCTGGCGTTCCAGGTGGAGGCCCTGGACGATTTCCTCGGCGCGCTGCCGGCGTATCGCCTGGCGGGCTTCAGCGTCACCATGCCCCACAAGCAGGGCATGGCCCAGGCCGTCGATTGGGCCGATGCGGAAGCGCGGGACATCGCCGCGGTCAACACCGTGGTGGTGCGGGACGGCCGGCTCCACGGCTACAACACCGACCTGGCGGGCATCACGGCGCCGCTGGAAAAGCGCCTGAAGCTGCGCGGCAGGCGGGTGTTGGTGGCCGGCGGCGGCGGAGCGGCCCGGGCCGCCGCCTTCGCCGTGGCCCGCCGCGGCGCCCGCGTCTTTGTGGTTTCGCGCCGGCTGGAGCAGGCCGCGGAGCTCGCCGAGCAGGTCGGCGGCGAGGCCGTCGAGCGCGAGGCCCTCTCCTCGGCCCGGTTCGACGCCATCATCCACGCCACTCCCCTGGGCATGCACCCGGACACGCGCAGTTGCTTCTTCTCGCCCGGCGACCTGAACGCACCGCTGCTGTTCGAGACGGTGTATACGCCCATGGAGACGGCGCTGGTCCGCATGGCGCGCTCGCGCGGCTTGAACGTGATCCTGGGCCTGGAGATGTTTATCGAGCAGGCGGCGCGGCAACTCGAGCTGTGGACCAACGCTAGGGCGCCTCGCCGGATCATGGAGCGGGCCGCCGCCCGCGCGCTGGGAGGCAAATAGCCTTGGATCTCATACCCGACCTGAAGACCTTCGCCGAATGCGCCCGCCGCGGCAACGTGGTCCCGGTCTGCAAGCCGGTGCTGGCCGACATGCTGACGCCGGTCTCGGCCTACCTGCGGCTGGCGCGCAATCGCCCCTATTCCTTCCTGCTGGAGAGCGTGGAAGGCGGCGAGCGCGTGGGCCGCTACACCTTCCTGGGCGCCGACCCGTACATGGTGCTGCGCGTCCGCGGCCAGGAAGTGGAGATGGAGAACGAGCGGAAGCAGCGGCGCCGCGGCCGCCTGCTCGACGTGCTGCGCTCCATCACCTCCGCCTACCGGCCCGTGCCCGTTCCCGGCCTGCCGCCCTTCGCGGCCGGCGCGGTCGGCTACCTGTCCTACGACTTGGTGCGCCAGTTCGAGCGCGTGCCCGAGCCGCCCCCCGATGACGTGGGCATGCCCGAGGCCGTGCTGATGTTCTTCTCCAACCTGCTGGTGTTCGACCACGTCAAACACCAGATCTTCATCATCTCCAACGTCTTCACCGAGCAGGGGAAGTTGTCGCCGGAAGCCAAGTATCTGGCGGCGGCCCGCCAGATCGAGCGCATGGAGCAGGAGCTGCGCCGCCAGCAGCCGGCCGCGCCCCGTGTGCGCCGGGAGGCGCCCATCGAGCCCGACTCGGCGTTTCCCCGCCCCGAGTTCGAGCGGGCGGTGGCGCGCGCCAAGGAGTACATCTCGGCGGGCGACATCTTCCAGGTGGTATTGTCCATGCGCTTGCAGGCCCGCGTTTCCCTGCCCCCCTTCTCGATTTATCGCG
>JAPKYU010000505.1 GCA_026394175.1 Acidobacteriota bacterium
GTCTGGCCCCAACCCAGCTACCGGGACTCAGCATCTCCCCTCGGCCGTGCGTCCCGCTCAGTCTTCCCGGTTCGGCGTGCTCATCCCCTGCCCGAGCGGCCCCGCGCGCTCTCGCCCCCTCCCCCACTGTCTGAATCGCAGTGTGGGAACGCTCGAGGGTCACTCCCTAGTAGCACAATGTGCTACAATCAGACCATGGCTGGCCGAACCGCCCTGAATGTCTCCCTCACGCCCCACCTCGAACGCTTTGTGAACTCCCGCGTTTCTTCCGGCCGCTACCAGTCCGCGAGCGAAGTGGTGAGGGAAGGCTTGAGGCTGTTAGAGGAGAGGGAAACCGCGAAGGGGGCATTGTTGCGCGAACTGCGTGACAAGATCGCTCTGGGTCTCGAACAGGCCCGGCGCGGCGAGCTGCTCGATGGAGAGCAGGTGTTCGAGGAGCTTGGACAGCGGACCCGAAACCCGAAGCGGCGAACTCGATGAGCCGGCGGTTCCTGCTCACGCCGGCCGCCCGGTCGGACCTTATAGCGGGATGTTGCCGTGCTTCTTGCGGGGCATGGTGTCGCGCTTGTTTTCCAGCATGCGCAGGGCGGCGATCAGCTTGGGGCGGGTCAGGCGCGGCTTGATGACTGCGTCCACGTAGCCGCGCTCGGCGGCGATGTAGGGATTGGCGAAGCGCTCGCGGAATTCGCGGATCTTTTCGGCGCGTACCGTGTCCGGCTCGGCAGCCGCCTGCAGATCGCGCCGGTACACGATGTTGACGGCTCCCTCCGGCCCCATCACCGCGATCTCGGCGGTGGGGTAAGCGTAGTTGATGTCGGTGCGGCAGTGCTTGGAGCCCATCACGCAGTAGGCGCCGCCGTACGCCTTGCGCGTAATCACCGTGATCTTGGGGACCGTGGCTTCGGCGTAGGCATAAAGCAGCTTGGCGCCGTGCTTGATGATGCCGCCGAACTCCTGCTGCGTGCCGGGCAGGAACCCGGGGACGTCCTCGAAGGTGACGATGGGGATGTTGAAGGCGTCGCAGAAGCGCACGAAGCGCGCGCCCTTCACCGAGGAATTGATGTCCAGCGTGCCGGCCAGCACGGCGGGCTGGTTGGCGACGATGCCCGCGGGCCGCCCGTCCAGCCGCGCGAAACCCACCACCATGTTCTCGGCGAAGTGCTCCTGCACTTCGAAGAAATAGCCCTCGTCCACCACGCGGTGGATGATGTCCTTGATGTCGTAGGGCAGGTTGGGCTCGGCGGGAACGATGCCGTCCAGCTCGGGGTCGGCGCGCTCGGCCGGGTCCGTGCAGGCCTGCCGGGGCGGGTCATCGACGTTGTTCGAGGGCAGGAAGGCCAGCAGCTCGCGGACCATGGCCAGGCATTCTGCGTCGTCGCCGGCCATGAAATGCGCCACGCCGCTGGTGGCGTTGTGGGTCATGGCGCCGCCCAGCGCCTCCTTGGTGACTTCCTCGTGGGTGACGGTGCGGATCACGTCCGGGCCGGTGACGAACATGTAGCTGGTGTCCTTCACCATGAAGATGAAGTCGGTGATGGCGGGGGAATAGACGGCGCCGCCAGCGCACGGCCCCAGGATGGCCGAGATCTGGGGAATCACGCCGCTGGCCAGCGTGTTCCGCAGGAAGATGTCGGCGTAGCCGGCCAGCGACACCACGCCCTCCTGGATGCGCGCGCCGCCCGAGTCGTTCAGCCCGATGATGGGCGCGCCGTTCTTCATGGCCAGGTCCATCAGCTTGCAGACCTTGGCGGCGTTGGCTTCGGAAAGCGAGCCGCCGAAAACCGTGAAATCCTGGGCGAACACGTAGACCAGGCGGCCGCCGATCCGGCCATACCCGCCGACCACGCCGTCGCCGGGGTACTTCTGTGCCTCCATGCCGAAGTCCGTGCAGCGATGCACCACCTGCTGGTCGAGCTCCTCGAAGCTGCCTTCATCCAGCAGCAGGTCGATGCGCTCGCGCGCCGACAGCTTGCCTTCGCGGTGCTGGCGCTGCTGGCGCTCGGCGCCGCCGCCGGCCTGGGCCGCCGCCTCCCGCCGCCGCCATTCGTCCAGGTGTTCGTCAATGGCCATTGCTTAGACCTGCGCTGAAACTCCAACAGGCAATTCGTCCCACGTGCGTCCGTCAAGCTCTCGCCCGGCCTTCTTCTTGTTGAATCCGCCCCACTGCTTGAAGAAGAAGGGAACACCTGCTTCCACGCACTGATCCCGAATCTCGGTTACCCAAGCACGCTGTAGTGGCCTGGCGCCGGGGCCCGATTCACCGCCCACAATCACCCAGTCGATACCGGCCAGCGACAAGCGGGGAAGAGGCCCCAGAAGGGGTTCCAATGAGAGAAACTTGATTCTTGCTCCTGTCGATTGCAGATGCTCTGCCCGAAAGGTGTACTGAGCATTCTCTACGCTCACGCCCATCCACAGGTTATGCGGCCACACCAAATCGGGAGCCAGCACCGCCAGGCGTTCGGAGCGTTTTGTCAGCACCTGGAACCGGTGCGATTGCGCGCGCCGAATCACGTCAAACACGCGCTCGATGAAGCTCGTTGGCACATCCGGATGGAAGAGGTCGCTCATGGAGTTGACGAAAATCATCTGCGGCTTTTTCCAATCCAGGGGAGCGTGCAGTGCATCCTCATGCACCGCCGGTTGAAAGCCATGCCGGTAGTGCGGCTGTCCCATGGCTCGTAGCCGCACGCTCATCCGCTCGGCATAGCAATGCTTGCATCCGGAGCTGACCTTGCTGCAGCCCGTGACCGGATTCCAGGACGACTCGGTCCACTCGATAGAAGTCTTAGCCACGCGTGTTAACCATGTTTACGAAAGATATGCTCTGCGATCTTCTCCGCGACAAGCTTCTGGCTGGCAAAGAACAGGTAGTAAACGATAGCGCCCTTTGAATTCTTCATCGGCATCGGAGAGGGGACGCGCTTGAAGCCCGCAACTTCGGTCAGTCGGCTACGAAACGCCTCAGCGATATCCTCGATCGGAAGCTTCTCGTCCTTCGGGCCAAAGAGCGTTGGGGTGGCCGTGTAAGCGATCTGCCGCCAGGACTCATCGCCCCAGAAGGCATTCATCCGGGCGATATCCTCCGGGCTTACTCTTTCGGGATCGCGCCACAGCACATTCCGATTCATGTCCATCACCGGGAAGTTCAGGAACATGTCGATACTTCGAATGGCTGCGGCCGTCTGTATGACCTCCCAGTTCAAATGCAATCCATAGGGATCGAGCAGGCAGAGCGCACGGCGATATTGTTCTTTCCTCACATTCGGAAAGACCTCATCGAGCAGTATTCGGTTGCAGTCGCCTTCGCGAATTCTTACGTCCGGTCTGTTTCCGACTGCCTCACGAAGCGCGGAGATCTTTTCGCCGTCCAAATCGATGAGGAAGTACCCTCGGAACGGGGGCTGGACCTCCAGGGCCTTGAGCGGGCTTCCCAAAACGAACTGCCCCGTCGTTTTTGAGATATGCACGCCTCGCCCAGCAAAGGCGTCAATGTAGAAGTGTTCGAGAGACGGCTGACGACTCAGGATCCTCGAGTAAGCGACCGCGTACTCTCGTATGATTTCGAGTTTGACCTCGGACCAGGACCCGATTTCATCGAATTGCGCTTTCGGGTTGTCGCTCATGTCGTAAATGGTAGCGCGGGCGCCAGGCCTCCCGGCTCCTGAACGAACCGCTTAGGTTGCAGACTCGTAATGGCGTCACCTAAACGCCACCAGGGAAATCTCCACCAGCGCGCTCAGCGAGGAGCCGGGCTGCTTCACCTGCACCGTGGTGCGCGCCGGGGGGTCCTTGACAAAGAACGTGCGATAGACGGCATTCATTCTGGGGAAATCGGCCAAGTCCTTCAGATAGACGTGCGCCTTCACCACGTCGCCCATGTCCATCTTCAGCGCCGCCAGCGCGGCTTTGTGCTTCTCCAGGGTGCTGCGGACCTGCTCCTCGATGCTTCCGCCGGGCGCCGACTGCGCGGAAAGAAACAGCGTGTTATCCACCATCGCGCCGGCGCCGGGGGGCACGGCCCGGAACCGCGCGGCCGGAGTGGCCGCCAGCAGCGTGATTTCCACGTGCGAATCACCGGGGATGGTCTTGACGATGGAGACGGTGCGGCCCGGTTTGCGGCCGGGGAAATAGCTGTTGTAAACCTCGTCGGCCACGGCGATGTTGGCCGCATCGTCCAGGTAGACGTTGGCCCAGGCCACATCGGAGAACCCGATGCCGGCCGCCTTCAACACTTCCCCCAGGGTCTCCATCACCTGCTTCACTTGCGCCGGGAATCCCTCGGGATGCTGGCCCGTCGCCGGGTTTCTGCTTCCGGCGCCGGAGGTGAACACCCAGTTGCCTACCCGCATCCCGGGAGGGAACAGGCCGGGCTTGGCCGGAGGCTTGTTGTCGCGGTATACGGGCTTCTTCAGGCCGGCGTCGCGCGCGGCCACACAGGTGATTTCGACGTGCGACTCGTCCGGCAGCGCGGGAACCGCGATGGTGGTCCGCACCGGCGAGCCGGCTTTCATCATCTCGCCGTACACGGCATTCATACGGCCGTAGTTGCCCAGGTCGTCCAGGTAGACGTGGCAGGAGGCCAGGTTGCCGAGATCCATGTTGCCGGCCTGCAGCACGGTGCGCATGTTCTCAATGGCCTGGCGCACCTGGGCTTCGAAGGTCTCCGGATGGCGTCCCGTTTTCGGATCGCGGCTGCCTTGCCCGGCGATGAACACCAGGTCACCCGCGATCACGCCGGGGCTATACGGGAACCGGGGCTCGAAGCCCGGCTGGCGCAGGATGGGGTTGTGCGACTGGGCGGGCAGAATCGCGGCCGCGGCCGCGATCACCATCAGCAGCAGACAGAGCTGACGCATATTAGCCTCCTAGCAATGCTTGTACCACCGCCACGGCATTTACCAGGATGGACCACCGCGGCGATTCATGTTCCTTCGCGAACCTGTCGATGTTATACTGGTATTCTCCCCGAGCCGCCAGCCAAAAAGCAGGCCGTGAATGAACCAGACGATTGGTGCGCTGCGAGTACTGTGCTCTCTGTGTTGGGCCCTGTTCGTCTGGGCCATAGCGGCGGAGATGGATTTCCTGCCCGCCCTTGGGGATGATTTCATCTGGCGCTGGCAGTTTGCGCTGTTCGGGGGTATCGTCTGCTGGGTCACGGCCGAGCGCCTGGCCGACCTGCGCTGCCGGTGCTGCGGCGCGGCTCCCGTGTTGCTCCGCGGCCTTCTGACCGCCTCGCATGAACTGCTTTGCCATCGCTGCCTCAAGTGGAATCCCGCGCCCGAGCGCAGCCTGAGCCCCGAGACTTGAGCCCTTCCGGCCCGCTTCGGTGGCCGGCCTCAGCTACAATAACGGCAATGGTCCCTTCCGAGCTCCAGATTGGCCGGGTCGTGATTCGCCCGGCGACCGTGCTGGCGCCCATGTCCGGCCTCACGGACACGGTGTTCCGGCGCTTCATCCGGCGTCTGGGCGGCTGCGGGCTGATCATGACGGAGTTCACGTCCGGCGAAGGGTTGGCGCGGGACTGGGCGCTTCCCGCCGGCCGCCGGCGGCGGTCGCTCCGCTACCTCCATTTCGTCGAGGAAGAGCGCCCCATTTCCGCGCAACTCTTCGGGGCCGACCCGGCGCGCCTGGCCGCCGCCGCCGGCATCGTGCAGGAACTGGGCTTCGACCTGGTGGACCTGAACGTGGGCTGCCCGGCCAAGAAAGTCGTCCGCTGCCAGGGCGGTTCCAGCCTGCTGCATGACCTGCCGCTGTTGCGGCGCATCCTGCGCGCCATTCGCGCGGCCGTCACCATCCCCTTCACCGTGAAGTTTCGGTCCGGCTGGAGCGCGGAAGAGATCGTGGCCGCGGATGTGGCGCGCATGGCCGAGGATTGCGGGCTGGACGCCGTGGCCCTGCACCCCCGCACGCGCCTGCAAGGGTTCGGCGGGACGGCGGACTGGGGCCTGATCGCCAAAGTCAAGCAGGCCGTGCGTATCCCGGTCATCGGCAACGGCGACATCCGGGTGGCGGAGGATGCCGGGCGCATGGTCGCCGAAACCGGCTGCGACGGCATCATGATCGGCCGCGCGGCCGCCGCCAACCCCTGGATCTTCCGCCAGATCTCCGAACTCGGGGCGGGCGGCGACTACCGCCGGCCCTCGGAGGCCGACCGCTACCAGATGATGCGCGACTACTACCGGATGCTGATCGAGGAAGCGAACCCGGAAGCGGCCGGCAAGATGAAGCAGTTCGCCACCTACTTCAGCCACGGCGTGCGCGACGGCGCACAGTTGCGCGCCGCCGTCCACCACGCGCGCACCGCCGAGGAAATCATCGCCCGCGTCGATGAGTTCTTCTCCGCCAAAGCTGCCACCGGGTAGTGGCCCATGAACTGAACCACAAAGACACCAAGAACACAAAGATTCACAAAGATTCTTCTTGGTGATCTTTGTACCTTTAGTGTCTTTGTGGTTCAGCTACCGGGCGAAATAGGATTCCAAAGCGGCCAGCAGGCCCCCGGTGGTGTACTCGCGCGCTTCCACCACGACGCGGAAACCGGCGCGGGTGGCGGCTTCCGTGGTGACCGGGCCGATGGAAGCGGCCGGCAGCGCGCGCAGATCGGGCGGGCAGTTCTGCGCGGTCGAGGAGCTGGTAAAGGTGATGATGTCGGCCTCCTCCAGCACCTCGGCGATTCTCGCCGGGTCAATCTTCGGCGCGACGGTGCGGTACGTCTCGACCACCTCGACGCGGGCGCCGCGGGCTTCCAGTTCCTTCGGGAGCAGGTCGCGGGCCACCGCGGCGCGCGGGATCAGCACGCGGCGGCCCTTCACTTCTTCGCCGGCCAGCGCCTCCACCAGGCCTTCGGCCCGGAACTCGGCGGCGGTGCGGTCGGCCCGCACCCCGTGGCGGCGCAGTTCCTCGGCGGTGGCCGGGCCGATGGCGCAGACGCGGCCGCCGATGGCGCGCGCATCCCGCCCCAGGCTGTCCAGCCGCCGGAAAAAGCGTTCTACTCCGTTGGCGCTGGTGAAAATCAGCCAGTCGTACTGATCCCGCCTTTCAGGCGCACCACGCGCTTGCCGGCCCGCGCTTTCTCCACCAGCATGCGGTTGACGGTTTCCTGGAAGGCCGGATGCTCGCTCGAGCGCCTGCCGACATCAATCCGCTCCGCCTCCGGCGGGGCGTAGTTCAGCAGCTCGGGGCTGGCGAGGTGGTCGTAAATGACCACCTCGGCGCGCTCCAGCAACTCCCGCCCGCGCAGCGTCAGCAAACCCGGATCGCCCGGGCCCGCTCCGACCAATGCGACTTTGGGAAGCATCTACGCCAAGTTTACAACGAAGCGGCTTATTCCCAGTCCACGTGGCGCAGCGCCACCGGCCTGGGGCCATTCGATCAGCGCGGCCGATGCCGGCCGATCGGCGTCCGTCGTCGAACCGCCGCAAGGTTCGCGCCGCGATTGATCCCGCAGGGCGGGACGAGCCCACACCTGGACACTGGATGTAGAATGTGATCATGGACACCAGGGAACTCGAATCGCAGGCCCTCAAATTAGATCCGAAGGCGCGCGCGCGACTGGCTCAGAAACTTTTGGGCAGCCTGGAAGAACTGTCTGAAGAAGAGTGCGCTCAACTTTGGGCCGAGGAGGCCCAGCGGCGGGATGCGCAGATGGATGCCGAGCCTGAATCCGGGCGCCCTGCGGACGACGTGTTTCGCGCAGCCCGGTCCAGAATCACATGACCGGAAGAGTCAGCTTTCATCGATTGGCCGAGCGCGAATTGAACGAAACCGCGCAGTATTACGATGCGGAATGCCCGGGACTGGGAGCCGCGTTTCTGGATGAGATTCAGCGCTGCATACAGGGTATTCTCGATTATCCGGAAGCAGCGGCCGTGGTCGTGGGCTCGGTGCGGCGGCGGCTTACGCGGCGCTTTCCTTACGCGGTGCTCTACTCGATCAAACCAGAAGGAATACGCATTCTCGCCGTTATGCATCTGAAGCGGCGTCCGATGTACTGGGTGGGACGTGAGTGAATTGAGGATTTTGGGCCCCGTTTCGCGAAAGCGTCTCTGCCAAAGATCAAGTAGTCGCCGCAGTCCTCCTAGTCATCTGCCTCTATGAACTGCGGCACCTGCGACAGGGTATCGGCTCTTTGGGACATCCTCACTCCACTCAGCTTGGAACTGACTCAGGGCGACTCGGGCAGCGGGGCGCTGCGGCCGTAGACTTCTTCGAGGATGCGCGCGGCGCCGTCACGGAGAAGCTGGTCGGCCAGGCGGCTGGCGAGCTCGACGGGATCGGAGCCGTCCCCGGCGGCGCGGAACAAGCGGCACCCGTCGGGCGAGGCCACCACCGCGGTCATGCGCAGGCGGCCGTCAGGCTCCAGGCGCGCCGAGCCGCCGATGGGCACCTGGCAGCCGCCACCCAGGCGGGCCAGCAGCGCGCGCTCGGCGGTGGTTTCCAGGCGAGCCGCGCGGTCATCCAGCGGGGCCAGCGCCTCCCGTGTGGCGGCATCGTCGGCCCGCACCTCGATGCCCAGCGCCCCCTGGCCGGCTGCCGGGCATACCACCTCGGGCGGAAGAAGCTGGGTGATGCGCTGCTCCCAGCCCATGCGCCGCAGGCCGGCGCAGGCAACCACGATGGCCGCCATGCCCCCGTCATCCAGCTTTCGAAGGCGGGTATCGAGGTTGCCGCGCAGAGGCTCGATCTTCAGGTCGGGGCGGAAATGCAGCAACTGGGCCGAGCGCCGCAGACTGCTGGTGCCCACCAGCGAACCGGCCGGCAGGCTGCTTACTTGTTGCGCGGCTTCCGCCCGCGGGCCGCATACCAGCGCGTCGCGCGGGTCTTCGCGCGGCGGCACCGCGCCCAGCATCAGCCCGGCCGGCAATTCCGTGGGCAGGTCCTTCAGGCTGTGGACGGCCAGGTCGACGCGGCCGGCCCGCAGCGCTTCTTCAATCTCCTTGGTGAACAGGCCCTTGGTGCCGACCTTGGCCAGCGGCACGTCGGTGATCCGGTCGCCGGTGGTCTTGATGATCTCGATCCGGACCGCGTGGCCGCGCCGCTCCAGCCCGGCTTTGACCCAGTTCGCCTGCCACAGCGCCAGCTTTGACCCGCGGCTTCCGATAATCAATCGCATTGCCGTCTATTCACCACAAAGACACTAAGAACACGAAGAATCACAAAGCGGCCGGACTTTGTGTCGCTTTGTGTTCTTCGTGTCTTCGTGGTTCACTTCAAGTTGAAAATGCGGCGGATCAGGTCGATGGCCTTGCGGCTGTCCGGCTCCTGGGCGGCCGATTTCAGATGGGTGATCGGCTCGTGCAGGATCTTGTTGACGATGCCGCGGGTGAGCGCTTCGATGGCCTGCTCCTGCTCGGCCGACAGGTCGCCGAGCCTGGCACGCAGCCGCTCGATCTCGCCGCGCCGGACTTCCTCCAGCCGCTCCTGCAGCGAGACAATGGTGGGCACGACCTCCAGGGTGCGGGCGCGGGCCAGGAAGCGGTCCACTTCGCGCTCGATGATCTGCTCGCCGCGCTGGGCCTCGTGCCGCCGCTCGGCCAGGTTGGCCTCGACCACCTGCTGGAGGTCGTCGATGTCGTAGAGGAAGATGTTGTCGATCTTGTTCAGCTCCGGATCCACGTCGCGCGGCACGGCGATGTCGATGAAGAACATGGGGCGGTTGCGCCGCCGCGCCAGGATCCGCGGCCCGTCCTCTTTCTTCAGGATGAAGTGCGGCGCGCCGGTCGAGGTGATCACGATGTCGGCGTGGGCCAGCGAATCGAACAGCCGCTCGAACGGCACGGCCTGGCCGCCAAAGGCCTCGGCTAGCTCTTCGGCCCGCTCCAGGCTGCGGTTGACGATCATCAAGGACGCGGCGCCGCTGCGCAGCAGGTGCCGGGCGGCCAGCTCCGACATCTTCCCGGCGCCGACCAGCAGCATGTGCTTGCCTTCCAGCGACCCGAAGATCTTGCGCGCCAGCTCGACGGCGGCGTAGCTGATGGAAACGGCCGACTGCGCGATCCCCGTCTCGCTGCGGACCTTCTTGGCCACCGAGAAGGCGCGCATCAGCACTTCTTCGAGCAGGCCGCAGGCGGTGCCGGCGGCGCGGGCCGCCGCGTAAGCGTTCTTCACCTGGCCCAGGATCTGCGGCTCGCCCACCACCATCGAATCCAGGCTGGCCGTGACGCGGAAGACGTGCCGGATGGCGTCGCGCTGCGCGTACTGGTACAGGTGGGGCTTCAACTCGCCGGCCGGCAAGCGGTGATAGCCGGCGAGGAACGACACCAGCGAGTCGGCCGGGTTGCCGCCCGGCCGGCCGCGCGCGAACACTTCCACGCGGTTGCAGGTGGACAGGATCAGGCCCTCGCGGATGCCGTCGTGGCGCCGCAAGGCCTCCAGCGCCTGCGGCAGCGCCGCCTCCGGAATCGCCAACCGTTCCCGGATCTCCACGGGAGCCGATTTGTGGCTGAGCCCGACCAGTCCGAAGTTCATCTCAAGGTCCACGGGTCCAAGGTCCGAGGTCCGGAGGTCTGATGCGACCTTGGACCTCATTTAAAAGAATGCAGGCCGCTGTTGGCGCCCCAGGTGGCCACCGTCGCAAGAAAGCCGGCGATGGCGAAGTAGGCGGCCTTGCGGCCCCGCCAGCCCGCCGTCCAGCGGGAGAAAATCAGCCCCAGGTAAATCAGCCAGGTCACGAAGGAGAGCGCGATCTTGGGATCCAGCGGCCAGCGGCTGCCCCACTCGGCGGCCGCCCACAGCGCGCCGCTGATGATGCCCAGGGTCATCAGCGGGAAGCCCGCCGCCAGCGTCTTGTGAGCCAGGTCGTCCAACTGTTCCAGCGGTGGCAGGCGGTAATGAAACGCGCGCGGCTTCTTCGATTTCAGTTCCCGCTCCTGCAGGATGTACATGATGCCGGCCGCGAAGGTGACGAACAGCATGGCGTATCCGGCCAGCAGCAGCAGCACGTGCAGCCAGATCCAGCCGCTGCGCAGCAAAGGGTCCTCCAGTCGGGCGCCCGAACTGACCGCCGCCGACAGCGTCAGCATGAACACCAGCGGGAACACGAATACGCTCAGCGCCTGGAACCTGTACCGGGCGTAAGCGATCAGAAACGCGCAGGTAATGGAAAACGCCAGAAACGAGACCGAGTGGTGAAAATCGGTGATGGGAAAGCGGCGTGTGGCGGCCGCCTGCTCAACGATCGAAACCAGGTGGAACACAGCGGCCAGCGAAATGGCTCCCAGCGCCACCCGGAACAGCTTGGCCCGGCGGATGAATACCGTTAACAGGGCGTGCGCCAGACCGATCGAGTAAAGGATCAGGGTGACGCGCAGCCAGAACTGACTCATTTGCAGGTCTCCCGCTCGTTTCGGGAAGTAGACGACGATTATATATCGTTCTATCTCAAACCAGCACGCTGTGGACCATGCGGGAGGGCATTGAAGAGAAAAGAGTTAATTTTTGACACCAGCCGCGAGGTGTGCCAAATACCCCAAGGCGGGCGCCGGGCGAGGCCGGCCCTGGCCATCGCTGGCCGATCCCGCCGCAGGATTCCTACGTATTGCGTTGGCAGCGGAAGTGTCTTATTCTGCGAACCCGGACCGGGCTGCCGACAGATTCTGTTTTTGCTGAAGGAAGGGTTCTGCGGCGGCAGTGGCCGCATTTTAAACATTTCTTGGTCCCTGCTGAATGCGTTGCACGCGCCGCCTCGAGAACCTGGCTTACGCTGCGGGCCGCAGGTGTGTTGCCGGCGTCGATGAAGTGGGCCGCGGCGCGCTGTTCGGGCCGGTGGTGGCGGCGGCCGTGGTCCTGGGTTCCTCCTGCCGCATCGCGGGAATCGACGACAGCAAGCGGTTGTCGCCGGCGGCGCGCGCGGCGCTGGAGAAGAAGATCCGCGCCGGGGCGGTGGCCTGGTCGGTGGCCGCCGTCGATGCCGCTCGCATCGACCGGATCAATATTTACCAGGCCTCACGCCAGGCCATGCGCGATGCCGTCCTGGGCCTGGATCCGCGCCCCGATCTGGTCTTGGTCGATGCCCTGCGCCTGGACCTGCCCTGGGAAGTGGAGCAGCGGGCCATCATCCATGGCGACGCGCGGTCGATATCCATTGCCGCGGCTTCCATCCTGGCCAAGGTCCACCGCGACCGCCTGATGGAGGATTGGGACCGGGTGTTCCCCCAGTATCGCCTGGCGCGCAACAAGGGCTACGGCACGGCCGCGCACCTCCGGGCGCTGAGGGAGTTCGGGGTCACGCCCGAGCACCGCAGAAGCTATCGCCCGGTGGCCGCCAGGTCGTTGTTCCCGGTGCGCACCGAGGAGCGGGACGAACCGCTGTCCCTTTTCCCCGAATGAAGCGCTGCCAACAAAGTTTGCAGCCACCTGCCGCGGCCAGATACAATGAAGTGTAGCGGCGATCTTCAGTCGCCATGGCCAGGCGAGCACTCACGCAGATGGCGACCTGAAGGTCGCCGCTACATGGCCGCGGCTCATTTCTCGGCACAGGGGCCCGGGGCGCGCAGGGAGCCGTGCTGGGGCGTCTTCAGGCCGCTCAGACTTCCACGCTGTCCTGGTTGGCGATGGCGTCGTAGAGGCGCATCAGGTCCTGGGGCGAGTAATACTCGAAGATGAGCGTTCCCTTCCTGCCGCCGCCGGTGAGGCGGACACGGGTGCCCAGCAGGCGCTCCAGATCGGCCAGCGCGGCGCGGATGTTGGGATCCAGGGGCTGGACCTTCGACTTGCGGGGCTGGGCCTCGCCGGCGACCAGCCTGCCGACCAGGCGCTCGGCGGCGCGCACCGACAGGTCCTGGGCCACGAGCTGGGCGGCGGCGCGGCGCTGTTCCTCGGCCGAGGCCAGGCCCAGCAGGGCCTTGGCGTGGCCCCCCGAGAGCTTCCCGCCCCGCACCAGCTCCTGGACCTCGACGGGAAGCTTCAGCAACCGCAGCAAGTTGGTGATCGTGACCCGGTCCTTGCCCGTGCGGCGGGCGATCTCCTCGTGCTTCAGCCCGAATTCCTGGGTCAGGCGATCGAAGGCCTGGGCGGCCTCGATGGCGTTGAGGTCTTCGCGCTGCAGGTTCTCGACCAGCGCCATCTCCAGCGACTGGTCCGGGGTGGCTTCGCGGACCAGGGCGGGTATCAGATGAAGGCCCGCCAGTTGGGCGGCGCGCCAGCGGCGCTCGCCGGCGATCAACTGGTAGCGCTCCGGGGCGGCTCCCGGCAGGGGGCTGACGATGATGGGCTGCAGCAGGCCGTGGGCGCGGATCGATTCGGCCATCTCCTCCAGGCTTTGCCGGGTGAACTGCTTGCGCGGCTGGCGGGGGTTGGGATCGATGGCCTCGACGGGGATGGCGCGCGCGCCGGAGGGCGCCGCGGGAGCGGCGCGCGCCCCCAGCAGCGCGTTCAAGCCCTGGCCCAGGGCCTTACGCCTGGGCCGTGTGTCCGGTGATGCCTCGTTGGTCATGGGCCATGATCTCCTTGGCGAGCGAAATGTAGCTCTCGGTGCCTCGCGAGCGGACGTCGTAGAGCAGCGCCGGCTTGCCGAAACCGGGCGCCTCGGCCAGCCGCACGTTGCGGGGGATGACGGTGCGGAAGGCCTTGGGGCCAAAGAACTCGCGCAGGTCCTCGGCCACCTGCCGGGCCAGGTTGGTGCGCTCGTCGAACATGGTCAGCACCACGCCTTCCAGCTCAAGGGCGGGATTGAAGGCCGCACGGACGCGCTCCATGGTATCCAGCAGCTCGGAGACGCCTTCCAGCGCGAAGTACTCGCACTGGATGGGCACCAGCAGGGAATCGGCGGCCACCAGCGCGTTCAGGGTCAGCAGGTCCAGGGCCGGCGGGCAATCGATGAGGATGTAGCGGTACTCGGGCCGCAGGGGCTCGAGCAGCCCGTCCAGGAGTCGCTCCCGGTTCTCGGCGTCGACCAGCTCGATGCTGGCTCCCACCAGGTTCTTGTCCGAGGGCACCAGGGCCAGGCCCTCGACCTCGGTCTGGAGGACCAGCTCGGCCAGCGCCGCCTCGCCCGCCAGCGCGTGGTAAAGCGTGCGCCGGCCGGGGTCCTTGCGGAAGCCCAGGCCGCCGGTGGCGTTGGCCTGCGGGTCGGAATCGATGAGCAGCACGCGGCACTCGGCGGCGGCCAGCGACGCGGCCAAGTTGATGGCGGTGGTGGTCTTGCCCACTCCGCCCTTCTGGTTGGCAATGGCAATGGTGCGGCCCAAGGCAGGAATCTACCACAGTTCCACGTGGAACGGATACAGCAAGAAGGCAGAAGGCGGAAGGCAGAAAGCAGAAGGCGGAAGGCAGAAAGCAGAAGGCAGAAAGCAGAAGGCAGAAAGCAGAAGGCAGAAAGCAGTAGGCAGAAGGCAGAAGGCAGAAAGCAGTAGGCAGAAAGCAGTAGGCAGTTTCATTAATTTATATTGTTTCCTGCCTTCCGCCGA
>JAPKYU010000507.1 GCA_026394175.1 Acidobacteriota bacterium
ATCAAGCGCGTGTGCCGTTTATCGCCGATGAAATTGTCGTCCACCACGAAGACCATCTCCTTCCAGCCGCGCAACCGCAGCGCTTCGAGTTCCTTGACCAACTGGCCGGGCGACTTGGTTCGGGGCACCCGACCGTTCATCACGATGATGTCGCAGAACTCGCAGTTGAACGGGCAGCCCCGGGAATACTGCAGCGCCATGGAGCTGTACTTGCGCTGCCGCACCAAGCTCCAGTCGGGCGGCGGCGACTGGCTCATCGAGGGCCGCTCCGGGCCCCCGTAGGCCGGCTGCAGCCGCCCGGCTTCCAGGTCGGCGGCCAGTTGCGGGATCAGGTCTTCGGCCTCGCCGCGCACCGCCGAATCGGCCAGCCCCGTCAAATCCGCCCTGCTGGTGATGGGGCCCCCCACGATGACCGGCAGCCCGCGCTCCCGGCAGCGCCGGGCCACCTGCTCCAGCGAAGGTCGCTGGATCAGCATGCCGCTGATCAGCACGGCGTCGGCCCATTCCAGATCGCAGTCGCGCAGCCGTTCCACGTTCAAGTCGATCAGGCGGCGCTCCCAACCGGCGGGAAACAGCGGGGCGATGGTCAGCAGCCCCAGCGGCGGATAGGCCGAGCGTTTCCCCTCGAATTTCAGCGCGTGCTTGAAACTCCAGAAGGTGTGCGGGAACTCCGGATACAGGAACAGAAGGTTCATGGCCTTTTGTTAGACGGCGGCCGCGCTCCGGTGATTCAACTTCCGCAGTTGGCTGAGACCGGCCCGCCTCTCACCCTACGGATGGCCTGTTTGACCGCTGATTCCGCCCAGACGCCCTTCTAGATTACACGCAAGCGGCGAGAACCGGCAAGTGAAGAAAGTGCGGAATGCGAAATGCGGAGTGGCGGCGGCCTCCCACTCCGCACTCCACACTCCGCACTCCGCATTCCGCACTTGAAGAATGCGCTTGCCCGCGGCGCCGCTCCAGTGCTAAAAGAATTCCGACATCCTCCCGCGGCCCGCTTCTCCCAACGGCATGGTTGAGGGAGCAGGAGAGCAACGCCCATGTGCAGGCAGGTAATCCGTGTCTTGCTTTTCGTGTCTGCCGCCGCTCTGGCGGCTGCGCAGCCGGCCCCGCCTGCCCCCGGCGCGGTGGACATCTTCCCGGTGAAAGACCTGCGGCCGGGCATGAAGGCCACCGGCTACAGCGTGTTCCTCGGGGACCAGGTCGAGGCCTTCCCGGTGGAGATCGTGGGGGTCATGAAGAACGCCTGGGGCCCGCGACAGGACGTGATCCTGGCCCGCCTGGGCGACAAGCTGAAGAATATCGGCGTGGCCTCCGGCATGAGCGGCAGCCCCGTCTACATCGGCGGCAAGCTGCTGGGGGCCATCTCGCTCCGCGTCGGCATATTCACCAACGAGCCGGTGGCGGGAATCACCCCGGCCGAATCGATGATGGAAATCAGCGAGCTGGACCAGAGCCGGGGGCCGGGGCCGGCGCCGGGCCCAAAGGTGTCCCTGTCCGCCGACTTCCAGGCGCTGCTCGGGAGGCCCGCGTCGGCCGGCGCGCCGGGGCCGGAACTGTTCCTGGCGCCCATCGACACGCCCCTGGTTTTTAGCGGCTTTCATGAGGCGGCGCTCAGGCAGTTCGCTGATGTTTTCCGCCAGATGGGGGTGACGCCGGTGCAGGGCGGCGCCGGCGGCGGAGCGTGGGCGCAGCAGGGCGGCGCCCGGTCGGGGAACCGGCAGGCGCTGGCGCCCGGCTCGGCCGTGGCCGCCGTGCTGCTGACTGGCGATCTTTCGATCGCCGGCACCGGGACCGTCACCTACAACGACGGCCGCCGCGTGCTGGCCTTCGGCCATCCCCTGTTCAACCTCGGCCGGATCGCCATGCCCATGGCGGCCGCGGAAGTGATTACGGTGCTCGGTTCGCCGCTGGCGCCCTTCAAGATCACCAACACCGGCGAGATTGTCGGGACGTTGCGGCAGGACCGTCACTCGGGCCTCCTCGGGGTGCTGGACGAACGGCCGCCCATGGTGCCTGTTGAGGCCACGGTGCGCGCCGGCCGCCGGGCCCACACTTATCATTTCGAGGTTTTCCAGCATCCGCGCTACACGCCCATGCTTCTCTCGCTGGCCTTGCTGAATTCGCTGCT
Organism: Acidobacteriota bacterium; assembly: GCA_026394175.1. GTDB lineage: Bacteria > Acidobacteriota > Terriglobia > JAJPHL01 > JAPKYU01 > JAPKYU01. Next base: position 2,132 of record JAPKYU010000507.1, read on the forward strand.
GGGCGTGAACGAATACGGCGACGACGCCATGTACAAAGTGCGCGGCGCCATCCGGCTGCGCGGCCTCCCCGAGGTCCGGCTGGAGAACGTGTTCGCGTCGCCGGAAGGGCCGGCGGCGGCGCCCAACCCCTTGACTCCGTCCCTGTGGATCGCCGACCGCTTCTCGCGGATTTTCAATAACCCCTTCGAGCCGGTCGAGGTCTCCTCGGTGCAAATGGAGCTGGAGATCGTCGCCGAGCGCCGCACGGCCGTGATCGAGCAGGTCTGGCCCGACAGGATCGAGGTGCGGCCGGGCGAAACGCTGAACCTGCGGGTGGCGCTGCGGCCCTACCGCGGCGACCGCCTGTTCAAGGACGTGGAGGTGAAGATTCCGCCCAATGCGGCGCGCGGCGACCTGCGCATCGCCCTCAGCGACGCCGAGTTCGTCAACCGCCTGAACAATGCCGCGCGCGCCGCCGGCCTCAGCCAGCTCATCGCCGCCTTGAATCGCGAGCAGGCCAACGGCCGCCTGTACGTCAGCCTGGTGCAGTCGGTTCCCACCGCCGTCATCGAGGACAAGGTGATGCCCAGCATCCCGTCCTCGTTTGCCAACGTGATCGATCCCATCAAGACCCCGGGGCGGATGACCCTCCAGGCTGAGTCCTTCGTCGAGCAGCAGTCGATGGCGCTCGATCACGTGGTGTTTGGCATGCAAACAGTTACAGTGACGGTGAAATAAGGGTTGTCAGTTCTCAGTTCTCAGTGACCGCAGAGAAACTGAAAACTGAAAACTGACAACTCGCATGGCAATGATGAACAAAATCGCTATTCTTGGTTTTCTGCTCGCCGCAAGCGCTTTCCTGCTGGCCGACAGCACCACCCGGGTGTGGGAACAGAAGGGATTCGAGGATTTCGACAAGGGCGCCGTCCAGAAGCTCTCCCTGAGCAGCGAGGGCAAGTTGCTGCTGGCCCCGCGCCTGCGCCAGCTCGCCGACCCGCAGTTGACATACATCTGGGCGCTGGCGGAAGACAGCCGCGGCAACATCTACGTGGGCGGCGGCTCGCCGGCCAAGATCCTGCGCATCCCTCCGGCCGGCTCGGCGAAGCAGGAGGCCAAGGTCGAGACTTTTTTCCAGGGCAAGGAGTTGGAAGTCCATGCCCTGGCCGTCGACGCCGACGACACCGTGTTCGCGGCCACCTCGCCCGATCCCAAGATTTACAAAATCACGCGCGACGGCAAGAGCGCGGTGTTTTTCGAGCCCAAGGCCAAATACGTCTGGGCGCTGGCGCTCGACAAGGCCGGCGGGCTGCTGGTGGCCACCGGCGACAAGGGCGAAATCTACCGGGTGGATCGCAAGGGCGAGGGCAAGCTGTTCTACAGCACTTCGGAGACGCACGCCCGCTCCATGGCCCTGGACCGCTCCGGCAACATCATCGTGGGCAGCGACCCGGGCGGCCTCATCTTCCGGGTGACGCCGGAAGGCCGGGGATTCGTTCTCTACCAGGCCGCCAAGAAAGAAGTGACGGCGGTGGAAGTGGCCCCGGACGGCAGCATTTACGCGGCCGCCGTGGGAGACAAGCCGCCGCGCCCGCCGACGGCCGGCGCGGCCCAGCCGCCGCCGCCCGCTCCGGTGGTGGCCATGCCCGGCGCGCCGCCGCCCGCCCCGCCTCCGGTAGCCGGGGGCAGCGAGGTGTACCGCATTTATCCCGATGGCGCTCCCCGGCGCATCTGGGCGTCGCGCGAGGAGGTGGTCTATGCCCTGGCGCTCAGGCCCGCCAGCGGCGGCCTGCTGGCCGGCAGCGGCAACAAGGGCAAGATCACCGAGATTCGGGAGGACGACAGCTTCCTGAGCCTGGTGAAGGCGCAGGCCACACAGGTGACCGCGCTGCTGCGCCGCCGCAGTGGTACGGTGCTGGCCGCCACCAGCAATTCCGGCAGGCTGCTGGAAATCGGCACGGCTTACGAGCCGGAAGGCTGGTATGAGTCCGAGGCCTTCGATGCCCGCGTTTTCGCGCGCTGGGGGCGCATCTTCTGGCGCGCCGAAGCCGGCCCCGGCGCTGCCGTGGCCCTCTATACCCGTTCCGGCAACATGGACTCCCCGGATAACAACTGGAGCCCGTGGTCGGCCGCCTATCGCGCGCCGGGCGACCACAGCACCAGCCCCGGCGGCCGCTTCATCCAATGGAAAGCGGTGCTGAGCTCGACCGACGGTGACAAGACGCCGTGGCTGGACACGGTCGAGATCGCCTACCTGCCGCGCAACCTGCCGCCGGTCATCGACGCCGTCGAGCTGACGCCGCCCGGCTATCGCTTCCAGCCAACGGTGGTAGTGCTGCCCGCGCCCCAGCCGCAGATGCTGACGCTTCCCCCGCTCCTGCAGCCGCGCCCGGCACAGCCCCCGCAACCGCCCCGCATCGAGCTGTCGGCCAACCTGCAGGCCCAAAAGGGCTGGCAGGGCGTCCGCTGGGCCGCCCACGACGACAACGACGACACGCTGTCCTATGCCGTCTACTTCCGCGCCAGGGATGAAAAGAACTGGAAGCTGCTGAAAGACAAGCTGGCGGACAAGTTTCACGCCTGGGATTCCACCGCCTTCCCGGACGGCGTTTATTACGTGAAAGTGGTGGCCTCCGATGCGCCCTCCAACGTGGAAACCGAAGCCCTCACCGACGAGCGCGAGGCCGGGCCTTTCCTGGTGGACAACACCCCGCCGGCGATCGGCGCGCTGAAAGCGGTGAACGAGGGATACCGGCTGCGCATCGTGTTCCACGCCGCCGATGCCGCTTCCCCCATCAAGCGCGCCGAGTACTCGCTGGACGGCGCCGACTGGAAGCCCATGCTGACCACCACGCGGCTGTCGGACTCGCTCGAGGAAGACTACGACTTCCCGATCGAGGCAGGTTCCGGCGAGCACACCATTGCCGTCCGCGTCTACGACCGCGTTGACAACATGGCCATCGCCAGGGTTGTGGTCCGCAACTGATCCACGGATAAACACTGACCCGCGGAGCCGGCAGCCAATCCGCGGATTCCGCGGATTCCCAACCTCAGGTTCGCGGGCTATCAATCTGCGAAAATCCGCGTAATCCGTGGATCGGTTCCGTCCCGCCCTGCGGGATGATCCGTGTTCATCAGTGTTGATCTGTGTCCCATTCCCGGCGTTCATCGGCCCGCGGATGGTATACTGCGCGGAAACCGGGGCCTGTGGTTCAAACGCAAGGAGGTTGATCCGGCAATGCTCGGCATCCGATTCATGAAGGTGCCACCCAGCACCTACGTTCTCCATTACAAGAACGGCAAGATCAAGCGGGAGGGCGCGGGCCTCTCGTTTTTCTACTACTCCGCCACCTCCTCGATCGTGGCGCTGCCGGCGGCCAGCGCCGACGTGCCGTTCGTTTTCCACGAACTGACCTCCGACTACCAGGAGGTCACCATCCAGGGGCAGCTCACCTTCCGCGTAACCGATCCCAAGCGGCTGGCCGGGCTGCTGAACTTCACCGTGGATGCCGGCGGGAAGTTCATCTGCGACGATCCCGACGTGCTGAAACAAAGGCTGGTGCAGGCCACGCAGATCCTGACCCGCACCTTCACGCAACGGGCGCCGCTGCGCCAGGTGTTGACCAGCTCCGATGCCATAGTGCCGGAGGTGCTGGCCGGCCTGCGGGCCTCGGAGTCGGTGGCCATGCTGGGCGTGGAGATCCTCGGCCTGGGGATCGTTTCCATCAAGCCCACGCCGGAGATGGCCCGGGCCCTGGAAGCGGAAGCGCGCGAAGCGCTGCAGGGCCGCGCCGACGAGGCCATCTACGCCCGCCGCAACGCCGCCGTCGAGCAGGAACGCCGCATCAAGGAAAGCGAGCTGAACACCGAGATCGCGGTGGAGGAGAAGCGGCGGCAGATCCGCGAGACCCAGATGGCCGCCGAGATCGCGGTCGAGAAACAGCGCGTCACGCTCATCGACCAGCGCATCGAAAACGACCGCAAGGAAGCCGAGTCGCGCGCCCACGCCCTGGAAGCCACCCTCAAGCCGGTGCGCGACATGGACTGGCGCACCCTCATGGCCGTTTCCGCCGGCGCCGCCGACCCCGGCGTGCTGATGTCCATGGCCTTTCACGAACTGGCGCAGAATGCCCAGAAGATCGGCGAACTCAACATCACGCCCGACCTGCTCCGGGCATTGTTGCCGCGGAAGAAGGAAGAATAAGGCGTGTACGAGAAGCTGGTCGTGGTCACCCGCAAGACGCGGCTGGAAGAGCTGGTGGCGCGCTTCAACACCCGCGCCCAGGCCAAGTTCTACGTCGAGCACGCGGGAGGCGATTTCTCCGACTACGCGCGCGAGGACGCCGCCTACCGCCGCTCGCTGGACACCCTGCGCCACTCGCTCGACCTGGGCCCGAAGGTCCAGTTCGTGGATCGCGGGTTCCTGGCCACCTTCTTGTTCACCGAGAAGGACCTGGTCCTCACGCTGGGCCAGGACGGCCTGGTGGCCAATACCGCAAAATATGTTGGCGGACAGCCCGTCATCGGCGTGAACCCCGACCCGGAGCGCTTCGACGGCGTGCTGCTGCCCTTTTCCCCGGAACAAACCCGGGCGGCCGCCGAGCGGGTGCTGGAAGGCGCGGCCCGGGTGCGCGAAGTCACCATGGCCGAGGCGCTGCTGAACGACGGGCAGCGCCTGCTGGCCTTCAACGACCTGTTCATCGGCGTGCGGTCCCACGTTTCGGCGCGCTACCGCATCGGCCTGGGAGAGAAGTCCGAGCCCCAGTCCTCCAGCGGGGTCCTGGTCTCGACCGGCGCCGGGTCCACGGGATGGCTTTCCTCGGTGTTCAACATGGCCGGCGGTGTTGCGGAGCTGGCCGGCGGACGCCGCGGGGCCGCCATCCAGTTGGCCTGGGAAGATCCGCGCCTGGTCTTCGTGGTGCGCGAGCCGTTCGCCAGCAGGCATTCGAGAGCCGGCCTGGTGGCCGGCATGCTGGACCCGGGCGTCGAGTTGCTGATGGAGTCGCTGATGCCCACCGGCGGGGTGATTTTCAGCGACGGGATCGAGACCGATTTTCTGCAGTTCAACTCCGGTTCCATCGCCCACATCCGCGCCGCCGAGCGCCGCGCCCGCCTGGTGGTTCGGTGAGTGCCTTGCGCTGGCGATCACCTGCTAAAACAGGTGAAGAACAGGTGGAGCGGGCACAAGTCACTGAAAACATTGGTCCGCCTCCGCGATTCCCGTCAGTAACAGGCGCATCTGCTGAAAACAAAGCACTTGCTGCGGCCGCAAGCCGTTAAGTTGTCAAAGATGGGAACGGCGTCCCCGCGCCGCCCCCTGCCCATTTCACCCTTTGGATATTGACACATTCTGTTTACTATTTCCCTTAGATATAGCATACCACGCCTGTCAAGTGCCCAGATAGTAACGGGGGCCGGGAATCCACGGATTTCGCGGATTACACCCCGTTGACTGGCAGGTTTGACCGGGCGTTCGAGTTGACGTATTCTTTGTTTCCAGCCCCAGAAGCCGCGTCCCCCGAGCGTGGCGGAATTATCTGGGCTGACCGACCGGCCTAAAACTGGGGGGCAAGCTACTGGACCTGGAAGAAGTCGTTAGAAACAATGCGGCTGCCGCCCCAACTCGCCGCCGCTGGTTTCGTGTTAGACTCACCGGGACCGCTTTTATCCAGGTCAGCAGAAACGGGAGTGAGCCGGGCTCCCGGTGAAGCGCCGGATGACCAATGGAACGATCCCGGATCTATGTCGATACGTCGGTGTTAGGCGGATGCTTCGATTCGGAGTTCGCCGTTTGGTCCAATGGTCTCATTGGCGATTTTCGGGCAGGGCGGTTGGTGCCGGCATTGTCAGACTTGACCGCCGCCGAGGTGCGGGACGCTCCAGAGCCGGTTCGCGACCTTCATCAGGAGCTATTGTTGCTCGCCGGAACGGTTTTGGTTGTGACGCCCCAGGTCACTTCGCTTGTTGCCGCGTACCAAGCACGGAGAGTCTTGCCCGCCAAGTTTCGCGCGGACATGTCGCACATTGCCCTGGCCACGATCGCCGAAGTGGATGCGCTCGTCAGTTGGAACTTCAAGCACATCGTGCGACTCGACAAGATTCGCCTATTCAACGCAGTGAATGTAGAGTTGGGGCGCAAGGCTTTGACCATCCTCTCGCCCAGGGAGGTGACGATATATGAAGGCCACTAGGATTCGGGCTGTCGAGATGGTCCGGCGGATTCGCGACCGTCACGCACGGATCTTGAAGGGTAAAACGAATAGCGAGATTATCGCGTTCTACCGGGCCGCAGGCGAGGCCGCCATGGAGGACGCGCGGCACCTCTCCAAGACCCGCCGGCGGAGAGCTGGCTAACCCGCGATTGCGACCGTCCTCGGCGTATTGAATCGCGGCGCGCCAGGGGTCCACAGCCCGTTCGACGGGCTGCGGATGCCCGTTTCCGGCGGCAAAGTGGGCATGGCCGAACGCGCGCTGGCCGGTTTCGGCGCGTCCCTGGGTGTATAGTGGCGTGGAACCGGGAGGCGGCGACCCGATCCCCGCTACACCAGCGTGTACACCAGGGAGGCAACTGGGTGTATAGTGGCCTGGAACCGGGAGGCCAAAATGGAGATCCCGGAAAAATCGGGTCTGTCCTTGATGGAGTCTCTGCGCCTGCGGGTTCAGGAAAACCGGTGGAAAAACACGAACACCGGGGAGCAAGGGCGGCATCACATAGACGAATCACTAATCGCGGCCCGGCCGGAGTTCGCAGCCCGGTTGATGGGTTATGGGGCCATGGCAGAGGTTTCTAGGCCGATCCGCATAAGACGCCATGATGAATCATTGTATGGCATGGAAGCGGCTGGAACTAAAGGGCTTGTAGCGGC
>JAPKYU010000291.1 GCA_026394175.1 Acidobacteriota bacterium
ACCCCGATGATCTCCGCTGCCTGCCACCAGGTGATCCGTTTCCCCACCGCTCGCAAGATCACTTCCTGAATCTTCATTGCCCGCTCCACTGCGGCTCTCGGAATCGACTCCATTTTCACCCCCGCCTCGGAGTCTGTACCAATTCCCGCTCAAGCGGACAGATCGTGTGCTAATTCGACCGGACAATTCGTATGCTACCAACACACCATACCCGTGAGGTGTTCGCGAGCTGGCCGGCGCAGGTGATCGTGGTGCGCCTGTCGGCGTCGCGGCCCGGCAGCGTGTCGCTGGAGGCCTCGTTGAGTTCAGCGCACAAAGACTCCGCCGTGAAAGCCACGCGGGTGGCAGCGGCCGGACCGCTCCCTGACGGTCGCGGCTCTGATCCGACGCTATCAATGGCCGGCCGCGTAGCTGATTCGGCGATTCGCTTCGAGGCGCGGCTGCTGGTATTGGCGAAGGGCGGCCAACAAGAAGTCCGCGGCCAGAAGATCGCGGTCACGGGCGCCGATACCGCGGTGCTGATCCTTTCCGGCGCGACCAATTTCAAGAATTACAGGGACGTGTCCGGAGACCCCAGGCAGCGGAACGATGGCGCGCTGGCCGTGGTCCGCGGCAAGCCGTCCGACCAGTTACGCGCGGCGCACGTCGCCGATCATCAGCGTTTGTTTCGCCGCGTGGCGCTGGATCTGGGCGCCACCCCGGCCGCTGCCCTGCCGACCGACGAACGGATTCGCGGCTTCGCGTCCGGTAATGACCCGCAGCTTGTCGCGCTGCTGTTCCAGTACGGACGCTACCTGATGATGGGCTCCAGCCGTCCCGGAGGGCAACCGGCCAACCTGCAGGGCCTCTGGAACGACTCGAACCGGCCTCCCTGGGACAGCAAGTACACGGTCAACATCAATACGGAAATGAACTACTGGCCGGTAGAAGTCACCAACCTGGCCGAATGCCATTTGCCGTTGTTCGACGCCCTGAAGGAGGTGGCCGCCTCCGGAGAAAAGACGGCGCGCGAGCACTACAACGCGCGGGGCTGGGTGCTGCACCACAATTTCGACTTATGGCGCGGCGCCGCTCCCATCAATGCCTCGAACCACGGCATCTGGCAGACCGGAGGCGCCTGGCTGTCGCAGCATCTATGGGAGCATTATCTGTTCAGCGGCGACAGACAATTCCTCCGCGACACCGCCTATCCGCTGATGAAGGGGGCGGCATTGTTTTTTGTGGATGCGCTGGTGGAACATCCCGAAAAGGGCTGGCTCATCTCGGGGCCCGGCAATTCTCCCGAACAGGGCGGCCTGGTCATGGGGCCAACCATGGACCACCAGATTGTGCGCGGCTTGTTCGGCGCGGTGATCGCAGCGAGCCGCATCCTCGACACCGACGCGGAGTTGCGCGAGAGGCTGCCCGACATGCGGAAGCGAATCGCGCCGAACCAGGTCGGGAAGTACGGGCAACTGCAGGAGTGGCTCGAGGACAAGGATGATCCGAAGAACCAGCACCGGCATGTATCGCATTTGTGGGGCGTCTATCCGGGAGGCGAAATCACGCCCTACGGCACGCCGGAGCTGTTTGCAGCCGCGCGCAAGTCGCTGGAATTCCGGGGCGATGCCGCCACCGGCTGGTCGATGGGCTGGAAGATCAACCTGTGGGCGCGGTTCCTGGATGGAGACCACGCCCATCGCATCCTGCGGAACCTGATCCAGCCGGCGGTCGATACCGGGCCAAGCGCCTCCCGCCACGGCGGGCTTTACCCGAACCTGTTCGACGCCCATCCGCCGTTCCAGATCGACGGCAACTTCGGCGCGACGGCCGGCATCGCGGAAATGCTGGTGCAGAGCCACGACCCCTACGCCACACCCACCGGCCTCTCCGGCGTTCAGAGCGGCGAGGCGGCCGTCGTTCACCTACTGCCCGCGCTGCCATCGGCGTTTCCGAGCGGCAGCGCCAGCGGGCTGAGGACGCGCGGCGGCCTGGAAGTGGACATCGCCTGGCGCGACGGCAAGCTCACGCGGGCCACGTTCCGCGCCAGGACGGCGATACCGCTCAAAGTGCGATACGCGGGCAAGGAGGTTCAGCTCGAAGCTGCGCCCGGCAGGAGGTACAGCTTGGGACCGGATCTGCGCGCGGTCGCGCAGTGATTCGGTCAAGGTTCAACGTTGAAAGGCATTGCTTGATGCCGCTCACGGAGCCTGCTTCTTCTTTTTCCACTCCTCGAATTCTTTCTGTAATTCCTTGTTGAGCGGGTAAACGTCGCGGATCTTGTACTTGCCTTCCTTGATTTTCAGTTGCGTGAATTCGTCGTGAAGGCGACTGGCCTCGGCGCTGTCGGCGATCTTCTCGGCCAGGTGCGGCGGAATAAACGTGACGCCTTCGCGGTCGCCAAACACGATGTCGCCCGGCATGACGGTGACGCCGCCGATGCGGACCGGAATGTTGATGCCGGTCAGCATGACCTCGCCAATGGGCGTGGGGTGCTGGCCGCGGAAATAGGCGGCCATCTCAATGGGAAAGATGCCCTCCAAATCGCGGATGGCGCCGTCAATGACCATTCCCGTCCCGCTCTGCGAAAAAATGGCGGTGGCCAGGTTGTCGCCCACAAACGTGCCGTTTTCGATCTTGCCCAACAAATCTACGACGATCACGTCGCCGGGCTGCAGCAGCTCGATGACCCTTTCGTTCTGGCTGGGCGCCAGGCCCGCGGCCTTGGCCTTGGCGTTGATCACCTCGTTCACGTCCGGACGCAAGGGCATGAACTGCGCGGTGACGGCGCGGCCGATCAGCTTGCGTTCCGGATGCAGAATCTTCCAGTTCCCTTCAAACTGGTTCCTGTAGCCCGCGCGTTGCAGCACCGCCCAGGCGTCTTCCGATGACATGTTCTTCAGCCGATCCAGCACCCGGTCCGGCACTTTCGGGCGCCCGTCGGGGAAGCGGTCAAACGGGTTCTGAACGGTGAATTCGGTGAGCGCCGCCTTGTCCATGACCAGCATCTGCGCGGCCGACGGTATGCCGGCCAGGATCATCAGTCTCAGAGTGGTCTTGCGCATTAATTCCTCCGTGTTAACTCACTGCCCGTCGACTTTGGACTTTGGACCCTGTCGAGCCAATCGCGGAGTGTAGCACCGGAACGCGGTGCTATCATAGGTTTTCGGAGCAGGAGTGGAACAGGGGTTGGTGCAACTCGTTTCGGATTTGCAGGCGGGGGAGCGGGGCGCCTTTGACCGCTTCGTGGAGCTCTACCGGCCGAAGATCTTTGCATTCAGCTACGGCATGTGCGGGCATCGCGAAGACGCCGAGGATGTCGCACAGGAAACGCTGCTGCAGGCCTTCCGCAGGCTCGACACGCTTCGGGCGCCGGAGGCGCTGAACACCTGGCTGTTGCGCATCGCCCGGAATGCCTGCCTGCTGAAACACCGCAAGAGCAAGTTCGCGCCCGAGCACGAAATGTCGCTCCAGGAACTGATGCCGGGCAAGGACGGCGAGGGCCTGCCCGACGTCCCGGATTGGTCCCGGCTGCCCGACGAGGAATTGCTCAACGCCGAGATGGGCGAACAGATACGCCAGGCCATCGCCAAGCTGGCGCCCAAGTACCGGATGGTGTTGCTGCTGCGCGACGTGCAGCAGTTATCGACGGCGGAAGTGGCGGCCATCGTGGGCATTACGGAAGAGGCGGTCAAGACGCAGTTGCACCGCGCCCGCCTGGCGGTTCGGGAAAAATTGACCAGGTACCTGAAACCGCGGATCGCCGGCGCGCCCGTGTCACCCTAGCGTCCCAGTTGCATCTATGTCGAAGAAGGAACGAAAGCCGGGAAAGCGGCGAGCCCGCGCGCAGGCCGCCCCCACAAGCGCCCACATGGATTGCAGGGAACTGTTTGCGCTGCTGTCTCAGTATCTCGACGCGGAGTTGAAGCCCGAAGCCTGCTCGGAGATCGAACGGCACCTGAAAGACTGCGCGCCTTGCGTCGCTTTTCTCAACACTCTCCGCAAGACGGCCGAACTGTGCCGGCAATACCGGCCGGCGGAAGCACCCCGCCCGCTGCGCCAGGAAGCGCGGGAACAATTGCGGGCGGCCTATCAGGCGGCCTGCCTCTCCCGGAAGTCCAAAGTCCAAGGTTCAAAGTCCAAAGTCTGAAGGCGCTCCCGCAGAAGCCTGGACCGGCGCGGACTGAATCCGTGCCCTACAGCTTACAGCCGCCGGCCTCCAGCCGCTGTTATGATGGATTTATATGGCTGAAAGGGATGAAGTCCTGGAGCAGCCGCCGGCCCGAGAGACGGAAGCTCCCGGCGGGCAGCGCCAACGGGACGCCGAATTCACCACCGTCAGCGGCCGGCCCATCAAGCGCCTCTACACGCCCGATGACCTTCCCGGCTTTGATTACGGGCGCGACCTGGGCGAGCCGGGCCAGTGGCCGTTTACGCGCGGCATCCATGCCACGATGTACCGCGGAAAGCTATGGACCATGCGCCAATTCTCCGGCTTCGCCACGCCGGAAGAGAGCAATCGGCGCTATCGGTACCTGCTCAGCCAGGGCCAGACCGGTCTCTCGGTGGCCTTCGACCTGCCCACCCTGATGGGCTATGACGCCGACCACCCGCTGGCGGAAGGAGAGGTGGGCAAGTGCGGCGTCGCCATCTCCTCGCTGGCCGACATGGAAGCGCTGTTCGAAGGCATTCCGGTCGATCGCGTGACCACGTCCATGACCATCAACTCGCCGGCCGCCGTGCTGTGGGCCATGTACCTGGCGGTGGCGGAGAAACAAGGAGTCGATTGGCAGAAGATTTCCGGCACCACCCAGAATGACATCCTCAAGGAATACATCGCCCAGAAGGAGTACATTTTCCCGCCGCGCCCGTCGATGCGGCTGGTGATCGACACCTTTGAATTCGGCGCGCGGTTCGTGCCGCGGTGGAACGTGATTTCCATCAGCGGCTACCATATCCGCGAAGCGGGCGCGACCGCCGTGCAGGAACTGGCCTTTACGCTGCGCGACGGAATCGAGTACGTGGAATGGGGCGTCCGGCGGGGACTCGATGTGGACGAGTTCGGCCCGCGCCTCTCGCTGTTCTTCAACGCCCATAACGATTTTTTCGAGGAAATCGCCAAGTATCGCGCGGCCCGCAAAATCTGGGCGCGGGTGATGCGCGACCGGTTCGGGGCCCGGAACCCGCGCGCCTGGCTGTGCCGCTTCCACGCCCAAACCGCCGGAGTTTCGCTGACCGCGCAGCAGCCCTACAACAATGTGGTGCGCACCGCCATCCAGGCGCTGGCCGCCGTGCTGGGCGGGACCCAATCGCTCCATACCAATTCGCTGGACGAAGCCTGGGCGCTGCCCACCGAGGAGGCGGTTACCATCGCGCTGCGCACCCAGCAGATTCTGGCCTATGAATCGGGAGTGGCCAGTACCGTGGACCCGCTGGGAGGCAGCTATCTCCTCGAGCGCCTCACGCTGGACATGGAGCAGGGCGCTGTCGAGTACTGCGACAAGATCGACGCCATGGGCGGCATGATCGCCGCCATCGAGAAGGGCTATCCGCAGAAGGAAATCGCCGAATCCAGCTACCAGTTCCAGCGGGCGGTGGAGGAGAAGCGCAAGATCATCGTCGGCGTCAACGAATTCATCACCGGGCAGGAGCCCATCCCCGTACTGGCGATCGACGAGCGAGTCGGCGAGGCCCAGGCAGGCAAGCTGAAGCGCTTGCGTGAAACCCGCAACCAGCGGCGCGTCAGCGATACGCTCCGGGCCTTGGAGCGCGGCGCTCGCGGCGACGACAACCTGATGCCGCTGATCCTCGACTGCGTGCGCGTCTATGCCACGCTGGGCGAAATTTGCGATACACTGCGAGGGGTATTCGGCGCCTACGAGGAGGTCAGCGTTCTGTAGGCTATGGAAAAAAAGATTCGCGTGCTGATAGCCAAGCCGGGACTCGACGGGCACGACCGCGGCGCGAAAGTGATCGCCCGCGCGCTGCGCGACGCCGGGATGGAGGTGATTTACACCGGCCTCCGGCAAACGCCGGAGATGATCGCCACGGCCGCGCTGCAGGAAGACGTGGACTTCGTGGGGCTTTCGATTCTTTCCGGCGCGCACACCACGATTGTTCCGCGTGTCTGCCAGCTTCTGAGGCAGGAGGGCCTGGACGACGTGCCCGTCCTTGTGGGCGGCATCATCCCCGATGCCGACATCGCGGCGCTGAAGCAGCAGGGGGTCGCCGCGGTCTTCCAGCCGGGCGCTTCCATGGAAAACATCGTCCGCTTCATCCGGGAGAACGCAGCAAGAAAAGTGACCCGTGACGAGTGACAAGTGACGAGTAAGCAACAGCCTGCGACGGCGGCAACCTGTCTGGTCACTCGTCACTTGTCACTCATCACTTCTGCACGCAGATATGCTCACACACCCGGTTGATGCCAGTATTCGCGTCCGCTACGCGGAGACCGACCAGATGGGCATCGCCTATTACGGCAACTACCTGGCCTGGTTCGAGGTGGGACGCGTCGAGTGGTGCAAGGCGCAGGGCTTTAACTACCGGGACATGGAAACAGACGACGGCGCATTCCTGGTCGTCGCCGAGGCACGCTGCCGCTACCGCGCGCCTGCCCGGTTCGACGACCTGCTGACCATTCGCACCGCACTCAAGCACGCGCGCCGTTCGGTGCTGATCTTTGAGTATCGGGTCCTCAACCAGGAAACCGGCCAGTTGCTGGCCACCGGGGAAACCGTGCACGTGGTGACCGGAGTGGATTTGCGGAAGCGCTCCCTGCCCGAGAAATACCTCCGCCTGTTCGGCCTTGAGAAAGGCTAACCACAAAGACACCAAGGTCACGAAGATCACAAAGAACGGTCGCTTTGTGGACCTTTGCGGGCTTTGTCTCTTTGTGGCCCATCGGCGTCGGCGAAGAGCTGCTGAAGGAAATCGCGGTAAAAGGTCCAGCGCATGGGGGCGGCGTTCAACAGCCGCGTGCCGGGCACGTAAAGCCGGCCGTGCCCGTAAGGGCAGATGTATTCAGTTCCGGGGCGATCCATGACCAGGCTGCTCCAGGAGCCGGTGACAAGCGGCATGCGCAACCGGCAGAGGCAGACCGGGCAGCGCACGTTCTGATCGAACACCGCCCAGCGGATCACGCCGCAGCCCAGCAGCAGCAACACCCACTCGAAGGCGATGCGGGCGCCGGAGAAACCGGCCACCTCGTCTCTCAGCCGGACAGCCCCGCCGGTGACCAGCACCCAGATGGTTAGCAGGATCAGAAGGCCCGCGCCGGCCTTCATCAACAGGAAGGCCCAGGTGCGCGCCGCGCTCAAGGACCGTTCGGTTGCGGAACCATCGGAGCGCCACAGGGCGTAAACGTAACTGATGCCGATGCAGCCCACGACGATCAGGCCCAACATAGTCAAGTAAAGCGCCGTCCGGGCATCCGTATACAGGTAGTCCTGCAGCGAGCGGAGCGGCATGGAGGGCGCCCGGCCGCCCAGGCGCTTTTTAATATCCAGGACTTCAGCCTGCGCCCGGCGCACGCCGGCTTCGGGCCGCACGCGGGCCACCGTCGAGACGAAATAGTTGGGCCGCGAGGGGAGCAGCACCCAGAACTGGACCCCGCGGGAGAGAAACCAGAACCCCGGCGGCATGACCGCCCGGATCGAATATTCCTTGCCGTCGAGGGCCAGCGTTCGACCGACGATGTCCGGCGCGGCGCCGAAGTAGCGGCGCCAGAACGCGTCACTGAGCACCACGCGGCGCTCGTCGGCGCCCGGCTCCGGTTTTCCTTCTTCTGAGAACACACGGCCGAGCGCCGCCCGGACGCCGAGAACCGCAAAGAACTCCCACGAAACCCGGCTCCCCTGCACCGTTTCAACGGTGCCCCCGGTCGAAGGCACATCGAATTTCTGCCAGTGAAATCCCGCCAGCCCTTCCAGTGCGCGGTTCTCGCGCTGCCATTCGACCAGGCTGAATGAGCCGCGGCGTTCCGAAACAGGGTCGACGGGCTGGTAGGCAAGACGCTGGAAGCAGATAAACAGGCCGGCAGGATCGCGGTAGGGCAGAGGCCGTTTTACCGTGTCCCGCACGAACGGAACCGTGACGGCCGCCGTTGCGGCTACCGCCAGCGTAAACGCCGCCACAATGCGGAGGAATGGCGTGCGTGGGAACATAGGAAAGGCAGCCACAGCATTATGACACCGCCGGCCGGCCCGAGGTTCCACCGATTTCGGATTGCGGATTGCGGATTTCAAACATGCGAATGCCCGAAATCCGAAATTGCGTTACTGGATTGCCAAGGTCACTGCGTTGGAGGCCACCCCCCCGACGTTCACCACCACCGGAACGGCGGTGCCCGAAGGCGCATTCGCCGGAACCTGCGCGTTCACCTGGTAAAGCCCGACGAAACCGGGAGCGAGACCCGAATAGCTGACTACGGCCGGCACTCCGCCAATGGTCACAACG
>JAPKYU010000129.1 GCA_026394175.1 Acidobacteriota bacterium
GGCGGCGTCAGCGGCGTGGAAATGGCGCTGTGGGACCTGGCCGGCAAGGCCTATGGCGTGCCCGTCTACCAGATGCTGGGGGGCAAATTCCGCGACCGCATCCGCCTCTACGCCGACACCGCCATGTCGCCCGACCCCAAGGAATACGCCCGCCGCATGAAGCTGCGCATCGACGCCGGCTTCACCTGGCTGAAGATGGACCTGGGCATCGGCCTGGTCGCCAAAACTCCCGGCACGCTCAGCCGTCCGCTGGACCAGCGGTTCGGCGACGTCAACACCACCCAGCACATGTTCACCGGCATCCAGATCACCGACAAGGGAATCGCCATGATGGCCGATTACGTAGCCGCCATCCGCGAAGCCGTCGGCTACGAGGTGCCGCTGGCCGCCGACCATTTCGGCCACATCGGCGTCAACAGTTGCATCCGCCTGGGCAAGGCGCTCGAGAAATTCCAGATGGCCTGGCTGGAGGACATGATCCCCTGGCAGTACAGCGACCTGCTCAAGCAGATCACCGCCAGCGTCGATGTGCCCATCCTTACGGGCGAGGACATTTACCTGAAGGAGCCTTTTGCCGAGCTTGTCCGGCAGAAGGCCGTGGACCTGATTCAGCCCGACTTGGCCACCGCCGGCGGCATCCTGGAAACCAAGAAGATCGGCGATCTGGCCATGGAGGGCGGCGTGGGCATGGTGATGCACCTCGCCGGCACCCCGGTTTCCTGCATGGCCAACGTCCACTGCGCGGCGGCCACCGAGAATTTCCTCTGCCTGGAAAGCCACTCCGTCGAGGTGCCGTGGTGGCAGGACCTGGTGACCGGCATCGAAAAGCCCATCGTCGATCGCGGCTACATCAAGGTGCCGGAGACGCCCGGCTTGGGCGTGGACCTGAACCCCGACGAGGTGAAAAAGCACATCCGCGACGGCTACTTCGACCCCACGCCGGAGTGGGACAAGGAGCGCTCCTGGGACCGCCTGTGGAGCTGAGTTTCGCCAAAGCGGCTGCTCAATCAGCGCCGCTTTGCATCAACGCCCGAGCCATATTACAGGGACCAGCGCGAGCGCGCGTATCTCCGGATCGCCCGTGACGATATCTGCTTTGAGACTCACGGCCAGCCCGATCGCGAAGGCATCAGCATAGGAGACCTTTGCCTTCGCCTTGATGCGAGCGGCGCCCAGGATGTCCTCCACATCTGGAACGATGGCGCGCAACGGCAAAGCAGGAATGCCATTGATAAACCTCTCGGCCGCATGCCAGCCACGCCTGCGGGCCAGCATGTAAGTGACCTCCCCAAGGTTGATCCAGCTCATCGACACTTGCAGGCAATCATCCGCGGCCTGCTCGAGTATGCGCCGTACGGCCGCTGCACCCGGTTGTCCGAGCAGCCACTCGAGCAGGGCATAGGAGTCCATCACCAGCGGCCTCAAGTGGCGCGCTCCCGTAAGAACTCTTCAGCCCGTCCCTCAGCCAGGATCTGGGCCGTGGTCTGATCCGCCGGTCCAAACGCACCTTCCAGGGTCCGCCACTCCTTGAGCGTTTTCGACATGGCGCGCAAGACGAGCCGGTGACCCTCCAGTGCGACCTCTAGTTGGTCACCCGCCCTCAGCCCCAGCGCATCTCGAATGCCCTTCGGAATGACAACCTGGCCCTTAGAGGACACCACTGTGACACCGGATATGTTCCTCATATTATTAATCTTACATGGTAAGACCAGGCCCGGGCAATACGTTTCTTCTCCTTTATCGTGGGCTTGGCGCGAACATTCAGACCAGCACAACTTCGCGATCCCAGGCGGGTTGCTTCTCCGCGCGCAACTTCAGGCCGACGCCGCAGGCGGCGGCGATGCGCTCTAGCATGCGAAGAGATTGGCCACTGTACTCCGCGTCCTCAAGGCGCGCAATCACGGACTGGGTAGTGCCAACCCGCTCGGCCAGTTCTTCCTGTGAAAGGCCTGCTTGTTCTCGCATTTCGAGGACCAGGATCGCAAGGTCGATACGACGAACGTGGGAGGCAAACGCACGCCGATACCGCGCGCTTTTTTTCGTGCGCTCTCGGGTGTAGTCCGCATTCATGTCCTGCCTCATAGCCCGTGCTCCTTCGATATTTGTGCGCGTTGTGCCGCCGACTTTGGGTAGTCGTTGCGGTATTTCAACCAAACTTTTCTCAATGCTTCTGCCCGCTTGATTTCGGCCCATGGTGTTTGTTCGGCCCTCTTCTGAAACCCTGAAGTCACAACGATCACCCGGTCAGGCTGATAGAAGAACAGCACCCGAAAAATGCGGTCGAAATGCTTGACCCGCAATTCGAGAAGCGACCCGGTAAGCTTCTTCACGAACTTGGCAGGCATGCCTGTGCCCAAAATAGCCAACCGGTCGATAAATCCGTTGATCCGCGCGGCCGCTTCATCGTCAACCGAATCAAGAAACTCCCGGACAGGAACGCTGCCGCTTGGGAGCACGACGTATTCGATCGAGAAGCGCTCAGCCATGCTGTGCCGCTGCCTGAATCAACTTTATCGCAACATTGCTATATAGATCAACTCATTCCCGCAAGATGCCCAACTGCTTGATTTTTTCCTGGAGGCTTTGGCGTTCCAGGCCGATGGCGGCGGCGGTGCGGGTGACGTTGCCGCCGTGCTCCCGGAGCTTGCGGGTGAGGTAGGCGATTTCGAACAGGCGGCGGGCTTCGCGGTAGTCCGGGGCGTCCAGCGAGGTCTCGGGCAGCGCGGGCGCGGCGGTGGCGGCCGCCGCGCGGGCGGGAATCAACGCCGCGGCTACGTCCTCGGTGGCCACGCGCTCCTGGCGGGCCAGCACGAAAAGCTTTTCGACCGTGCTGCGCAACTGCCGCACGTTGCCGGGCCAGCGCGCTTCCTGGAGGCGCAGGATGGCGTCGCGCGTCAGTTCCGGCCCCGGGCGGCCGTACTTGCGCCGCAGCTCTTCCCAGAATCGCTCGATCAGCAGGGGGATGTCGTCGCGGCGCTGATCGAGCGCCGGCAGAAACAGCGTGACGCCGGCTAGGCGGAAGTAGAGGTCCTGACGGAAGCGCCCTTCGGCCATGGCCGCCTCCAGGTCCTGGTTGGTGGCGGCGATCAAGCGCACGTCCACGCGCACGGCGCGCGTTCCGCCCAGCCGTTCAACCGCGCCCGATTCGACCGCGCGCAGGATCTTGGCCTGGGTGGCCGGGGTCATGTCGCCGATCTCGTCCAGGAACAGCGTGCCGCCGTCGGCCTGCTCAAACTTCCCAGCCCGGGCCGCCGCCGCGCCGGTGAACGCTCCCTTCTCGTAGCCGAACAGCTCGCTTTCCACCAGCGTTTCCGGCAGCGCGGCGCAGTTGAGCGCCACCAGCCGCCCGCGCGCCCGCGCGCTGCGGGCATGGATCTCCTGCGCCAGCAGGTCCTTCCCCGTTCCGCTTTCGCCCAACAGCAGCACGGAGAGGTCGGTCTGGGCCACGCGCTCGGCGGTGCTGAACAGCTCACGCATGGCGGCGGAACCGCCCACCATGCCGCCGAAAGCGCCTTCCGCGGCCAGGCGCTCGCGCAGGTCGTGAACCAGGGTGCGCAGCTCCTGCCGCTCGATGGCGCGCGCCACCACCAGGCGCAGCTCGTCGAGCTCATACGGCTTGGCCAGGTAGTCGTAGGCCCCGGCCTTCATGGCCTCCACCGCGACGCGCTCCGAGCCATGCGCGGTGATCATGATGATCGCGGGCGCGTCGCCGCCCGCGGTGATCTCGCGCAACAAGGACAGGCCGTCTTCACCCGGCAGGTTGTAATCGAGCAGCACGACGGCGGGGCGGTCGGCGCGTAGCCGCTCGCGGGCCTCCCCGGCCGTGCCCGCCTCCACGATGCGGTACTGGGACTGGAAGGCCTGGCGGAGCGCGTAGCGCGCCGCCGCTTCATCATCCACAACCAACAGGGTATGAACCATAAATCATCCGGATTGTCCCACGTCTTCAATCAGCGGAATCTGCGAAATCTGCGGCTGCGGCCCGTCGGAATTTCACCTCGAAGCGGGCGCCGCGGCCTTCACGCGCCGGCGAGATGCAGCGGATGTCGCCGCCCGCCTGGCGGGCGCGGCGGCGGGCCAGCGCCAGCCCCAAGCCCGTTCCACCGGGCTTCAAGGTGAAGAAAGGATCGAAGATTTTCTCCAGGTGCTCGGGGCTGACACCCGGCCCGGCGTCCTCGACAGCCAGAATAATCTGAGAATCGTTTGAGGCGGTGTCCCGCTGGCAAGAGACCAGCACGCGCGAGCCGGCCGGCGCGGCATCCAGCGCGTTGCCGAGCAGCGAGGTGAGTATGTCGTGCAGCCAGTCGCGGCGCACCGGCAGCCGCAGGTCGCTCTCCGCCCGCCACTCCAGGGCAACTTGCTTGCCGGCCGCGTCGGCGGCAAATAGTCGGACCGCTTCCTCCAGCGCCTCGGTGGCGGAAACCTCAGTTTGTGCGACGGGCGCACAGGCTGAAGGCCTGTGCCACTCCGGCTCGTCGGGCCGCGTGAACCGCAACAGATCGGACACCGCGCTGCTCAGCCGGCGCACTTCGCCACGAATTACCCGGCAGGCTTCGACCGCTTCCGGCGACCGCTCACTGATCAGTTGCACCAGCGTGTTGATGGCGCTCAAGGGGTTCTTGAGGCGGTGGGCGATGAAGGCCGTCATTTCGCCCAGGGCGGCCATCTTCTCGCGCTCGGCCAGCTCATGCTCGATGCGCAGGCGCTCGGCCAGCAAGCGGGCGCGCGCCAGTGCCTCGGCGGTGTTGGCCTCGAGCACGCGCAGCGTCCCAACCTCGCGGAACTTCAGCTCACGGCCCGCGCCGGGCTGAAGCTGGCCCTGCAGGCCGACGACAACCGGAAAGCCCAGGAACTCGCTGATGCGCTGCTGGGCCAAAGCGCGAACCTCTTCCGGCGAGGCGGCCAGGGCGCGGGCCTGCAACTCCGCGTTGATGGCCTCCAGCCGCAGCAGTTCCATGGAGACGCGCTCCGCCATCCAGCGCCGGATTCGCCGCCAAACCGGCTCGACCAGCACCACCAGGAAAAAGACCAGCACTGCTTCCGTGACCGCCGAGGGGACAAAGCCGGCTTGCTCCAGCCGCCGGGCCAGCCGCTCGATGACCAGCGCATAGGCCAGCAGGCCCAGCAACCCCAGCGCGGCCAGGCCCACCGTGCGCTGCGCGGCGGCCTCGAGGAAATTGAAACGGAACATCCAATAGCCAACCAGCGCGCTGGGGATGATGGAGGAAAGCATGAGCAGCGACTGCGCCGCCTGTAGCGCCGGAGCGGCCGGGGCGACCAGAAAGGCGTACACGCAGGCCAGGGCCAGCGCCCAGAACACAATCGCCAGCGTCCCATGGAAGGCCCGCAGGTGGCCCACCGCCCGCCGCGCCAGCCGCAGGTTGATCAACCCCGCGACCGTCAGGGCGGCTGCGAAGTACACAATGAAACCCGCGGTCCAGGGGCCGGTGGGAATCGCGGCCGCCCTCGCGGCGTTCCAGATGCCCCAGCCGCCCAACGCCAGCGGCAGGTAAAACAGCCAAAGGGCGCGGCGGCGCGCCAGCCGGGCATACTCGGCGTGCACGTCTACCAGCAACGCCGGCAGCGCGGCCAGCCCGCTGAAGGCCAGCATGCGCGCGAAGCGCAGCAGCACCAGCCGGTGCGCGCCGTGGAACGACGCAATGCTGAGCTGCAGCAGGTTGCCGGTGTGCCAGGCGAACAGCGCCGCAAACAGGAAGAAGAAGACCCGGTCGAGCCGCCGCGGCGAGGGTCGAGCCGCCACCAGGATCAGCAGCACCAAGTGCAGCAGCATCCCGGCGGCAAAGCCCGCGCCTAAGCTGGCAGGAATCATTGCGGAAAGAGTAACAGGTCTGAGTTCCGAGTTCCAAGTGGAGGCTGTAGGCTGTGGGCTACAGCCTACGGCCTACAGCCTACAGCCCACAGCCTTACCTTGGCTTCAGGGCGATCTTCACACCTTCCTCCGGGTAGGCGGCGTACAGGTGGCCGGTCTCGGAAAACTGCAATGCGGGGAAAATGCGCTCGGAGCGGGGCAAATAGCCGGGCGCCTCGGCCGTGACGATCAAAGCCACCACGCGGTCCGCCGCCAGGTGGGCTTCGCGGATGCGAAAAACAAAGCGGCCGGCCGGATCGGTGTCCACCGGCCCGGTGACCTCCTTTTCCTCGTCTGAAACCGGCACATAGACCGAAAAGGTGACCCGGCGGCCATCGCGCTGCAGAGCCTCGAAGGTGACCTTGGCCGGGCCGATGCCCTTACCCTGCTGATCGACCACACGCCAGTCGCCCAGGGTGTCATATTCGGTCAAGGCCGCAGCCGCGTCTTTCGGCACGCGGACGTTCAGCACCACTTCTCTGCGATCGGCAGGTCCCAGGAAGGCGAACTCGCTTTGCGGGCGTTGCCGGCCCGGCAGCGTCAGTTGAATCTCGTAGCGGCCGACCGGAAGCTCGATCGAGTACTTGCCGTCCGGGCCGGTCACGGCCGTCTTCTTTTCCGATGATCCCCACAGCAGGAAATCGAGGCGCACGCCGCCGACCGCCGCGCCCGCGGTATCTTCCGCCTCGCCGTGAACAGTGACCGAAGGAGCCTGGGCCGGGGCGGTGGCAGCGATGACCAGAAGCGCGACGAAAACAAACAACCGCATTGAATCAAGTATAGAAGAATGGGCCGCAGATGAACGCAGATACACGCAGATTCAGTCTGCGTTGATCTTGGCTTTTCCGCGTTTATCTGCGTTCCCGTCCTCCTTCTGCTTCGCCTTGCGCAGGCGCGCCGCTTCATCTACAGTGGGAACCTGTGCAACTGGCTGAAATGAAGCGCTATCGTTCGACAGCCGCGGCCGTGGCCATGTTGCTGCTGGGGACTGCGCTGGCCTGGCCGGCCAGCCCGGCACCGGTGCGCGCCCGCCACGGGATGGTGGTCTCGGTCGAGCAGCACGCCTCGCAGGCCGGCGTCGATATTCTCAAGCAGGGCGGCAGTGCCGTGGATGCAGCCATCGCCACGGCGCTGGCGCTGGCCGTGACCCATCCTTCGGCCGGCAACATCGGCGGCGGTGGCTTCCTGCTGATCCGCTTTGCCGACGGCCGCACCACCTTCCTCGATTTTCGCGAGCGCGCGCCGGCCGCCGCCTCCCGCGATATGTACCTGGACGCCTCCGGGAAGGTCATAGCTGAAGCGTCCACGGTGGGCCCGAAGGCGGCTGGCGTGCCGGGCACCGTCGCCGGCCTGGAATATGCCAGCCGCAAGTACGGCAAGCTGCCGTGGAAGCGCGTGGTGGCGCCGGCCGTGCGGCTGGCGGCCCGCGGCTTTCCGGTCAGCTACGAGCTGGCCCGCTCGCTTTCCAGTGCCGGCACGACGAAGTTACTCAGCCGCTTCCCCGAGTCCAAGCGCATTTTTCTGCGCGACGGACGGCCGTATCAGGAGGGCGAGAAGTTCGTGCAGCGGGACCTGGCGCGGACCCTCAAGCGCATCCAGGGCGGCGGGGCCCGCGAGTTCTACCAGGGCGAAACCGCGCGCCGCCTGGCCGCTTTCATGCAGAAGGCCGGCGGGCTGACTACCTTGGCCGACCTCGAGGGCTACAAGGTGGTGGAGCGGGCGCCGGTCTCCGGCAGCTATCACGGCTACCAGATCACCAGCGCGCCGCCGCCCAGTTCCGGCGGTACGGTGCTGCTGGAGATGCTCAACATCCTGGAAGCCGTGCCGCTGGCGGAAAAGGGCGCGCAGTCGGCCGACGCCATCCACTGGACCACCGAGGCCATGCGGCGGGCATTCGCCGACCGCGCCCGCTACCTAGGCGACCCGGATTTCGTCAAGGTCCCGGTGCGCGGCCTGATCGACAAAAAGTACGCCGAGAAGCTGCGCGCCTCGATTGACCCGCAGCGTGCCAGCCTGTCGAGCGCGGTGGGCGCGGGCGACCCGCTGCCGTATGAATCGGCCGAGACCACGCACCTTTCGGTCATCGACAAGGACGGCAACGCCGCCGCCCTCACCTACACGCTGAACGGCGGCTACGGCTGCGGTGTGACCGCCGAGGGCCTGGGGTTCCTGCTCAACAATGAGATGGATGATTTCAGCTCGAAGCCGGGCGTGCCCAACATGTACGGGCTGATCCAGGGCGAGGCCAACGCCATCGCCCCGGGCAAGCGCCCGCTTTCGGCCATGACCCCGACCATCGTCACCCATGAGGGCAAGCTGGCGCTGGTGACCGGCAGCCCGGGCGGGCCCACCATCATCAACACGGTGTTGAACATCCTGCTCGATGTCATAGACTACAAGATGGGCGTGCAGCAGGCCGTGGACGCGCCGCGCTTCCACCACCAGTGGCTGCCCGATGAGTTGCGGGTGGAGCCGGGTTTCTCGCCCGACACACTGGCGCTGTTGAAGGGCCGCGGCCACAAGGTGGTCACGCGCAGCTCGATCGGCGACGCCCACTCCATCGCCGTGGCGCCCGACGGCCTGTTGCTGGGCGCCGCCGACCCGCGGCTGGGCGGCAAAGCCATCGGCTATTAGTCCAAGGTCCAAAGTCCAAGGTCCAAAGTCAGGCAACCGGAGATGACTTTCGACCTTGGACTTTGGACCTTGGACCTTGGACCTATGCAGAGGGGTTTATCCACGCACCTGTTCGTCAGCCAGCGCCTGACCGTCTCGCTGCTGGAGCAGATCCAGGACGCGGGCCTGGAGCTGCTGGAGATTTTCTGCGCCCGCCAGCATTTCGATCATCACGACCGCGCGCAGATGCGCGAGATCGCCGCCTGGTTCCGCAATTCGCGGCTCCGCCTTCATGCCCTCCATGCGCCCATGTACCGCGACATGGTGTGGGGCAAGAGCGGGCCGCAGTCCATCATCTCCGTCACCGAAGTCGAGAAAACCCGCCGCATCGCCGCCTGCGATGAGATCAAGCGGGCGCTGGAGATGGCCGAATATGCTCCGTTCCGCTACCTGGTGCTGCACGTCGGCATCGCCAACGAAGAATACGATTTGCGCAAACTGGACGCCGCCTTTTCCAGCATCGAGCACGTGCGGATGTTCGCGCGGCAGCGCGGCGTCGATCCCGTGCTGGAAAACACCCCCAACGAGCTGTCCACGCCCGAGCGCCTTCTCGGTTTCATCCGCTACACGCACTTGAGCGATCTGGGGCTGTGCTTTGACACCGGCCATGCGCACCTGGCCGAGGGGGTCGCGGCCACCTTCGAGCAGATGTGCCGCCTGGTGAAGACCACCCACTTGCACGACAACCGCGGCGAGCGCGACGATCACTTGTTCCCCTTCGACGGCACCATCGACTGGGCTCGGACCGTCCGCGATTTCCGCGCGGCGGCAGACGATATGCCGCTGGTGCTGGAGCTGCGCGGGCAGCCCGAAATCAACAATCCGCTCCAGCGGATACAGGAGATATTCCGCAAGCTCGAAGAGTTATGAGCGAAGAAATCCAACCACAAGCGCCGGTGGCCACCATCGGCGGGATCGCGGCCTACGACGGGCAGGAAGTGACCATCCGCGGGTGGCTGTATAACCTGAGAGAATCCGGGAAGCTGCTGTTTCCCATCTTCCGCGACGGCACCGGCCTCATCCAGGGGGTCATGTTCAAGAAGGCGGTTCCGCCCGAGATGTTTGAGGCGCTGAAGAACCTGCAGCTTGAATCGTCCGTGCTGGTGAGGGGCAAGGTGCGGGCGGACCAGCGGGCGCCCGGCGGCTTCGAACTGGATATTACCAACCTGCAGGTAGTTCAGGCCGTGTCCCAAGATGATCCGTTCCCCATCACGCTGAAGGAACACGGCGTGGATTTCCTCATGGAGCACCGGCACCTGTGGCTGCGCACGCCGCGGCAGAACGCCATCTTGCGCGTGCGCCACGAGGTGATCCGGGCGGTGCGGGATTATCTGGATGACCACGGCTTCGTGCTGGTGGATACGCCGATCTTCACCCCCGCCGCCTGCGAAGGCACCACCACGCTGTTCGAAACCCAGTACTTCGACCAAAAGGCCTATCTGACGCAATCGGGCCAGCTTTACAACGAGGCCACCTGCGCGGCGCTGGGCAAGACGTACTGCTTCGGTCCCACCTTCCGCGACGAAAAATCGAAGACGCGGCGGCACCTGACCGAGTTCTGGATGGTGGAGCCGGAGATGGCCTACGCCCACATGGACGACGTCATGGACCTCTCCGAGCAGTTCATCAGTTACATCGTGCAGCGGGTGCTGGAACGGCGGCCGGCCGAGCTGAAGACGATCGAGCGGAACACCGCGCCGCTGGAACGCGTGCGCCCGCCCTTCCCCCGCATCAGCTACGACGAGGCGGTCGAAATCCTGAAGCGCAAGGGCAGCGAAATCCAGTGGGGCGGCGACTTCGGCAACGCCGACGAGACGCTGCTGGGCGAGGAATTCGACCGGCCGGTGATGGTGCACCACTATCCGGCCGCCATTAAGGCCTTCTACATGCAGCCGGACCCGCAGCGGCCGGACCTGGCGCTGGGCGTCGATGTGATCGCGCCGGAAGGCTACGGCGAGGTGATCGGCGGCGGCGAGCGCATGTCCGACTACAATCTTCTGCTCCAGCGCATCCGCGAGCAAAACCTGCCGCCCCAGGCCTTCGCCTGGTATCTGGACCTGCGCAAGTACGGCAGCGTGCCGCACGCCGGGTTCGGCATGGGCATCGAGCGCGTGGTGGCTTGGGTGTGCGGTCTGGAGCACGTGCGGGAAACCATCGCCTTCCCGCGCATGTTGTACCGGCTTTACCCTTAGTGACGAGTGACAAGTGACGAGTGACAAGTGGCCCTGCCGCGTTTTACTCGTCACTTGTCACTCGTCACTTCCAGTAAGGGTCCGGAATGAAGAAGATACGGATTATCGGCGTGCCGCTGGACCTGGGCTCGGACCGGCGCGGGGTGGACATGGGGCCGTCGGCGCTGCGCCTGGCCGGGCTGATGGCGCGCCTGCGCGAAATCGGCTACGCCGTCGAGGACGCGGGCAACGTGCCGGCGGCCATCGCCGAGATGCACGGCATCGGCGCGCGCAAGGCCCGCTACCTGCACCAGGTGGCCGAAACCTGCCGCCGGCAGGCCCGCTGGGTGCAGAAGACGCTGGAGGAAGGCGCCATCCCGCTGGTGGTTGGGGGCGATCACTCGGTGGCCGTCGGCACTGTCTCCGGCGTGGCCGCCTTTCACCGCCGGAGAAAAGAGAAGGTCGGACTGATCTGGCTGGACGCGCACGCCGACATGAATACGCCGGAAACGACGCCCAGCGGCAACGTGCACGGGATGCCGCTGGCCGCCTGCCTGGGACTGGGGCCGGGGGAGTTGACGCGCATCGGCGGGTTCAGCCCCAAGGTGGAGGCCAGCCGGGCGGCGCTGATTGGTTTGCGCGACATCGACCGCCTCGAAGGCGGCAACGTGCGCGGCTCCGGCATCCGCGCCTTCACCATGCGCGAGCTGGACGAGCGCGGCATGCGCGCCGTCATGCAGGACGCCATCGACGTCGCTTCCCGCGGCGCCGCCGGCTTCTGCGTCACCCTGGACATGGACTTCGTGGACCCGGAGGAGGCGCCCGGAGTGGGCACGCCGGTGCGCGGCGGCGCCACTTACCGCGAGGCCCACCTGGCCATGGAGATGATCGCCGATTCCGGGCGCATGCTGGCCCTGGAACTGGTGGAGGTGAACCCGGTCATCGACGAGGCCAACCGTACCGCCAAGCTGGCGGTCGAGCTGGCCCTCTCGGCTTTCGGCAAAAAGATCCTATGATTCACCACAAAGACACAAAGCGGCACAAAGAACACAAAGGAACAAACTTTGTGAACCTGGTGTCCTTCGTGTCTTGGTGGTGGCTTTTGGCAGATGGCAGGTAAGAACAAACTGCGGGTAGGCGTGCTGTTCGGCGGCCGGTCGGGGGAGCACGAGGTGTCGTTGCGCTCGGCGGCCTCCATCATCGACGCCATGGACAAGAGCCGCTACGAGGTGGTGCCCATCGGCATCACCAAGGAAGGGCGCTGGCTGGCCGCCGGCGAGGCCGAGCGGCTGCTGGGCGGAACGTATCGGCCGCTGCCGCGCGCCGATGCCGGTGAGCCAGCCGACACCATCCGCAGCGAGGCGGGCGTACTGCAGCATGGGCTGCCCATGGTGCTGGCGCCCGACCCCAGCCAGCGCGATACCGCATCGCAGCCGCTCGATGTCATCTTCCCCATTCTCCATGGGACGTTCGGCGAAGACGGCACCGTGCAGGGCCTGCTGGAGCTGGCCGGCATGGCCTACGTGGGCGGCGGCGTGCTGGCTTCAGCCGCCGGCATGGACAAGGACGTGATGAAGCGGCTGTTTCGCGACCACGGCGTGCCGGTGGTCCCCTGGCTGCTGTTCCTGCGGGCGGAGATCGAGGCCCACCCCCGCCGCCTGGCCGCCGCCGTCGAAGCCCGGTTCCGCTACCCGCTGTTCATCAAGCCGGCCAACCTGGGTTCCTCGGTCGGCATCACCAAGGTCCACGGCCGCGGCGAGCTGCGGCCCGCGCTGGAACTGGCCGCCACCTTCGACCGCAAGGTCCTGGTCGAGCGCGCGGTGGATGGCCGGGAACTGGAATGCTCGGTGCTCGGCAACGACCACCCGCGGGCCTCGGTGCCCGGCGAGATCGTTCCGGTACACGAGTTTTACGATTACGCCGCGAAGTATCTCGAGGAAGGCTCCGAGCTGATCATCCCGGCCCGGCTCACGGCGGCACAGACGCGGCGGGTGCAAGAACTGGCCGTCGGCGCCTTCCGCGCCATCGACTGCTCGGGCATGGCGCGGGTGGACCTGTTTTTGGAGCGGAAGACCGGCAGGATCTACGTGAACGAGATCAACACCATTCCCGGCTTTACCTCCATCAGCATGTTCCCGAAACTGTGGGAAGCGTCCGGTTTGCCGTACCCCAAGCTGATCGACCGGCTGATCGAGCTGGCGCTCGAGCGCCACCGGGAGAAACAAGAGACGCAGTTCGCGATTCAATTGTGACACCGGCCTTGCGCCGGCACGGACCCACGCTACGGCGAACGTTATGTTTATCTTCGAAGATGTCAATCGCCCGGAAGTCATCCGCCGCGAGCGCCTGGTCAAGCGCATCATTATCGGCGTCATCATCGGCGCCATCGTCGCCGGATTCCTGTACTGGGAGCTAAGGGACTGGCCGGAGGAGCGCACGGCGAAGCGATTCCTGGCCACCCTGCAGCGCGGCGACTACCAGCAGGCCTACCGCATCTGGCAGCCCAGCTCCACTTACGCCTTCAACGATTTCCTGCGCGACTGGGGGCCCAACGGCGAGTACGGCAAAGTGCAAAGCTTCAAGGTAGTCGCCTCGCAGTCCTCCGGCTCGGGTGTGATCGTCACCGCCGACATCAACGGCAAGGAAGCGCGCATCTGGGTGGAGCGCAAAGACAAAAGCCTTTCCTTCCCGCCTTACTGAGCCACAAACGGCCCAGCGTTGTTCGGTTGGTTTGGTTGTTGCGGCAGCCGCTTGGTGGTTCTTCTACGTTTGGCCTTCCAGTTTCTTGCTGAGCCACAGCGAGTACAGGACCGGGATCAACAGCGAGCCGATCAGCAGGGCGAGACAGACGGGCAGGGGAACGCCCAGGGCCACGCAGACGGCGCCGGCGATGCCCGCCGCCACCATCAGGCGGGCGCCGAGCCGGTGCGTCGCGATCCACACCTCCTCGCTGGCCAGCGTCCACGGCGTGCGAATGCCCATCCAGAAGTTCCGCCGCACTTTGCCCAGCAGGTTGCCGATCAGGGCAAAGAACACAAACATCCCGCCCACCAGCCAGCGCCCGAAATTGCGGTTGGGGTGCAGGCCCGAGAGCAGAACGATGGCGTGGATGTAGAGCATCAGCGCGGCGCCAATCACCATCATGTAGTTGAAGGTTTCGCGGAACGGACTGATCTTGAAGCTGACCGGCGACAGCCACTCGCCGGCCAGGATGAACAGGAGGAACAGCAAAACCACACCGGCCAGTATGGTCAACGCCGTCCCTTTGCCGGCCCAGCCGTCCACTTGGCCGTGGATGTTCCAATGGATGGGGATGCGGGCCGGCAGGCGCCCGTACAGGGCCGCCCAGGCCCCCAGGCCCGCCGCCAAAATCGCCAAAACCGATATCACCGCGTTGCGCGTTTTCATCGTGGCCTCCTGGCCGGATGGTTATCTTTGCCGAACATTTCGTACAACAGCCCGATCAGGTCCTCAACCACCGTGGTGTTCAGCGAGTACAGGATCTGCTGGCCCTGGCGCCGGGTCGAGACCAGGTCCGCTTCCTTGAGCACGTTGAAGTGGTGCGACATGGAGGGCGCCGAGATGTCGAACGCTTCGGCGATCTCTCCGGCGCTCATCTCCGGCCGCCGATTCAGCATGCCCAGGATCTGCCGGCGGGTGGGATCGGCCAGGGCTTTGAAGAGGGAATTGCTCATGGTCGCCGCCCTTAGATATTTAGCCAACGATCTAATTATCCTCGCTTTCCCTTTCGCTGTCAATGGCTAAATGTGTGCGCCGCGCCTGAAGGACACCATCCCGATATTGAACCGGGAGCCCGCCCGGCATATAGTGGACAAAGGGAATACCGATGCATAACGAGTTTACGGCCGTATTCGAGCGAGACGGGGAGTGGTACATCGCCTATTGTCCGGAGATTCCCGGCGCGAATGGCCAGGGACGAACAAAGCAGGAAGCCCGCGAAAATCTCGCCCAGGCCATTGCACTGATTCTCGCCGACCGGCGGGAAGACGCGCTCCATAGCATCCCGCCGGAAGCGGAGCGCGAGACGGTGACGATCGAGTGAAGCGCACCGCCCTTCTGCAGCAGCTCCGCAGGTACGGGTGCTGCGTGAAGCGGGAAGGCCGTTCTCATTCGCTTTGGATCAACCCCAACACCGGCGCGGTAGAAGCCGTTCCGCGCCACATGGAAATCCCCAATAAGCTGGCGCGCAAAATCCGCCGAAACCTTTCTGTTCCCGACATCGGACGAGAGTAGGCGTTGACCACACGGGCAGCACCCCGTCGCGCCATTTTTAGTGGATGCGAGACGCCGGGGCCGAGTTGCCGATGGGAAACACCGGCGCCACGCCCGCGCTCCCAGGGTGACGGCACGGAAAAACCACGGGTGGAAGCGAAGTTCCATCTGCGCCGCGCCCGGGCCCCCGGTGCCGCTGTTTGTCGCGCCATTTGCCCCCGTACTGTTGGCACACTGCTTGCTCTCTATGTCCTGGGGTTTGTGTGCGGGCGCCTCGGGTTTTAGCGCCTGACACCTAACACCTGACACCTGACCATGATTGAGAACCACGACATTATCTGCTTCAGCAACGACTGGGATGGCGACCCGCTGAGCAAGCAGCACATCATGCGCCGGCTCGCCAGGCGCAACCGCGTTCTCTGGGTGAATTCTATTGGAAACCGCAATCCGGGCGCGACGGTCCGCGACCTGCGGCGGGCCTTTCGAAAGCTGCGGGCGGCGATGCACGGTTTCCGCCAGGTCGCGGAGAATATCTGGGTGCTTTCGCCGCTGGCCATCCCCTTTCATGGAATAGCGGCGGCGCGCATCGTCAACAAGCACCTGTTGAGCGCCACCATTCGAGTGGCCGCCCGGCGGCTCGGTTTCCGGGATCCGCTTACCTGGACGTTCGTTCCCTCCTCGGCCGACGTGGCAGGCACGCTCGGCGAGCGAAGCATCATCTACCATTGCGTGGATGAGTTCTCCGAATTCAGCGGAACCGACCGGGCGGCCATTCTGGAAATGGAGCGGCGGCTGATGGAGAAGGCGGACGCGGTGGTCGTCTCGGCATCGCGGCTGCTGGAAGCCAAGCGCCGTTACAACCCCTATACCTGCCTGGTGACCCACGGCGTCGATATCGAGCATTTTCGCGGAGCGCTCGATCCGCAAACGCTCGTGCCGCCCGACATCGCCTCTCTGCGCCGTCCGGTGATCGGCTTCTTCGGCCTCATCGCCGACTGGGTGGACCTGGCGCTGATCCGCCGGCTGGCGGAAAGGCGCCCGGCGTGGTCGTTTGCGCTGATCGGCAAAGCCGACTGCGACGACTCGGCGGTGCGCCGGCTGCCCAACGTCCACTTGCTCGGCCGCAAGCAGTACGCCGACCTCCCCGCATATTGCAAAGCCTTCGACGTTGCGCTCCTGCCGTTTGTCATTAACGAGCTGACCTTGAACGCCAATCCTTTGAAGCTGCGCGAGTACCTTGCCGCCGGGCTGCCCGTGGTCACCTCGGCGATTCCCGAAGCCCAGCGCCTGGGGCACCTGGTTCGTGTCGCACACACGCCGGAACAGTGGCTGGAACAGATCGAGTGCGTCCTGGCCGGCCGGACCGGGCCGCAGGCCGGCATCTCGCGGGCCATGGACGGCGAGTCCTGGGACGCCAAGGTGGAAGAACTGAGCGCCATCGTGCTGGAGATGGAAGCGCGCCAGGCCGTGCGCGCCGCGAGCCTCCAGGCGGCGTAACAAGGCGGCCGGGACGGCCGCGCTCCCAGGCGCCACTCGCTGGGGTCACTGGCTGGCTGGTTCTTCGGAGCCGGGGGGGCGGAAGGCATAGTTGCCCGCCAGGAACTGCTGCGTGTACCACTGCATCACTTCGCGGCTGGTCATGTACATGTCGAGCTGGCTGGTGCAGGCCATCAGGCGGCCGAGGATGTCCAGCTTCTCGGCCGTTTCATCGGCGGGCGCGCGCTTCAGCCAGGCGTTGACCAGGTCGCCGCGCCGGTCCACGGTATAGCCGTAGACGCTGAGGACCTCGCCGATGAGGCAGGCGCGCAGGTTGCGCCGCTGCCGGGTGGCGCCCCCGCCCACAAAACGGAAGGAAATGTAGTTGTTGCTGGGGACCTCGGACAGGCAGGCATCCACCAGCGAAAAATGGTAGGCCAGCCGCGAGTTCAGGTTCATGTACTCGTCGGCCACCAGCAAGTAGCTCTTGTCGCCGAGCGCGCGCATGGCGCCGTCGGCCGCGAGCGTGCTGGCCATGACCGAAGCGAAATCGCTCAGGCTGGCCGGCATGTCGCGCGTCCAGGTCACTCCCGGATGGGTCAGCCCTTTCCACAGCGCCTGAAAGGGGCGGGAAACGATTTGCGCCGGGCCGACGTCGGACGCCTTCGAGTCCTCGAGCGCCAGCCCGCCGCCCAGGTCCAGCACGTAGAGGTTCACCGGGATGGGTGTGAGCAGCTTCTTCGAGGTGTGCGGCCCGCGCTCCAGGGCAATGTCATTGATGGCGAACATCGCTTCAATGGCCTTCTCGTGGCAGAAGCGAAGCACGTCGTGCGTGGACTTGCACCCGGCGGGGCGGAAGTTGGAGGCCGCCGGATCCAGTAGGTGAAGCACCAGCAGGCGGCGGCCGATGGGATCGTTGCCTCGTTCGCCCTGGCGCTCGGCCGCCGCCGGCTCCACCTCGCGCTTCGGCCACCAGCTTCCCCGGTAGAGGCCCGGCTGCACGGCGTCCAGGCTCACCATCTCCCCGGCCTGGATGCGGTCAAACGCTCCTTCCATCTCAAAGACGGACGGAACCTTGAACTCCCGCAACAGCGTGGCGGCGTGGCCGGTGGGATTTCCCCACTCGGCCACCAAGCCGGCGATGCGGGGAAGCACCTTGACGATTTCCGGCGCGGGCCGGCGCAGGAACAGGATGGCGCCTTCCGGCGTGCTTCCCAGGGCCTGCAACGATTCCAGCAGGAAGGCGGGGCCGGAGACGCGGCCCGGGCAGACCGTGCGCCCGCCGCTGAGGAGCGGCTCAACGCGCGGGCGCGTCTTGGCCTTGGCGCCGGCGCGGCCGGCCAGGGCCAGCGGGCGCGACTGCAGTATCCAGATGCGCCCCTCCTGGTCCAGCGCCCATTCGATGTCTTGCGCGCTCTTGAAATGGTGCTCGATGAGCATCGCGCACTCGGCAAGCAGGCGCAGTTCAGCCGGCGCGAGGCTCGGCGCGCCCGCCTCTTCCTCCGACAGCGGCCTGCGAACCAGCCCGCCGCCGGCTTCCGGCAGGATCTCTTCCGATTTCCGCGCCAGCTTGCTTTCCAGCAGCGGGTGCCCGTGGCGCCGGGAGAGCACAAACAGGTCGGCCGGCATCCGCCCGCTGGCGATGTCCAGGCCGAGGCCCCGCGTGGCCGTAATCCACAGGGAATCGCTGCTGGGGTCCCTGGGGTCGCGGGTGTAGGTAATGCCGGAGGCGCGGGCGTGAATCACCGGCAGGAAAAGCACGGCCATGGGGCTTTCCACTTCCGTGAAACCGGTGGAGAGCCGGTAGGATAAAGCCCGCTCGCTGAATCGGCCGGCAACCACCGTCTTGTAGGCATCCACCAGTTGCTCGCGGGCGACGTTAATCAGGCTGACGAACTGGCCGGCGAAGGTCCTCTCGCCGCCTTCCACCATGCCGCTGGACCGCACCGCCAGCCCCAGGTCGCCCGAACGCAAGGCGGGCGCCCGCTCGGTAATCGCCACCTCGATGGCCCGCGGAATGGGGCAGGCCATCACCATCTCTGACAGCTTCGCCGAGATGGCCTGCAGCCCGTGCAGGTCGTTGAGGTTTGCGGCGCGGCTGGCGTCGCGGATCGCCGTCCACAGCGGGATCCCGCAGAAGCGCCGGTAAGCTTCGGTGGTGATGACGTAGCCGTCGGGCACCGGAAGCCGCAACCGGTTCTTGATCTCGCCGAGGGCTGCCGCTTTGCCGCCCACCTCCGGCGCGGCGTCGGCGCAAACCTGATAGAGCCAGACCGAAAAGCGGGGCGTGGCCAGCTCGGTGGCCGCCGCCAGGTAGACCTCCACTTCGTGCCGCTGCTCGCCAATGGCGGAGAACAGCGCCGGGTAAGAATGCCCGGAAAGCTTCTGGAGCGCGGCTGCCGCACCCTCGGCGCGCTCAAAAATGGCCGCGGCCCGCAGGCCGGCAATGTCGGCTCGCGGCGGCACGTACAGCAGGTCTTCCTGCAGCCCGGCCATCAGTTCCAGGCATTCGTTGTTGAGCGCCAGGAGGTTCCGGAAGGTGTTGTACTTGTTCCGGATCGTTTCCGCGCTCACTGGCGCGGGCCGATTTTTTTCCCACCACCACATAAAAACAGGCTGTAGGCGCCAAGCTCCGGGCTCACGCCACAGGCCACAGGCTGCAGGCTGATGCCACCGAATCTGAGCCCCAGTTCAGCGAGTGTAGACGCTCAGGATAGCGATGGCCGCCGGGGTCACCCCGGGGATGCGCTCCGCCTGGCCCAGCGTCAGGGGCCGGATGCGCTCCAGCTTGTCGCGGATCTCCCGCGACAGCCCGGCTATCGCCCGGTAGTCGAAATCCGGCGGAATGCGCCGGGCCTCGGCCTTCCGCAGGCGCTCGATCTGGCGCTGCTGCTGAGCCAGGTAGCCCTCGTACTTCACCTCGGTCTCGGCGCACTGCATCTCCATCCGCGACAGCGGCTCGCCGAGCGCGCGCTCCACCAGCCCGGCCATCTCCTCGATGCCGATTTCCGGGCGCTTCAACAACTGCGCCAGCGTGGCCCGCTCGCCCGCCCCGTTCAGCTTGGCAAAGAGGCCCGCGCAGGCCGCGTCTTTCGGGTCGGCGCGCAGCTCCCCGAGCAGCTTCATGGCGCGGGCGATGCGCTCCTGCTTGGCCAGGAACCGGCGGTAATGCTGCTCGCCGATGAGCCCCACGCGGCGCCCGATGGGCGTCAGCCGCCGGTCGGCATTATCGATGCGGAGATGCAGCCGAAACTCGGCCCGCGACGTAAACATGCGGTAGGGCTCGTTGGTGCCCTTGTTCACCAGGTCGTCGATGAGGACGCCGGTGTAAGCCTGGCTGCGGTCCAGCACCACCGGCTCCTGCCCTGCGAGCTTCAGCCCGGCGTTGATGCCCGCCATGATCCCCTGGCAGGCCGCTTCCTCGTAGCCGGAAGTCCCGTTGATCTGCCCGGCGAGGAACAGGCCGGAAATCCTCTTTGTCTCCAGCGTCGGGTACAGCTCGGTGGGATCGACGGAATCGTACTCGATGGCGTACCCGGGCCGGATCATTTCGGCGTTCTCCAGCCCCGGGATGGAATGCACCACGGCCGCCTGCACGTCGATGGGCATGCTGGTGGACATGCCGTTGACGTACACCTCGTGGGTGTCCAGGCCCTCGGGCTCGAGAAAAATCTGGTGCCGCTCCTTGTCCGGGAACTTCACGATCTTGTCTTCGATCGAGGGGCAGTAGCGCGGCCCGATGCCCTGAATCCGGCCGCTGTACAGCGGCGAGCGCCGGATGTTTTCCGAAAGGATGCGGTGCGTTTCGGGGGTGGTGAAAGCGATGTGGCAGCAGACCTGCTCGCGCGTGATGGCCGCGGTGCGAAAGGAAAACGGCACCGGCTCCCGATCGCCCGGCTGCGGCTGGAAGCGGCTCCAGTCGATGGTGCGGCCGTCCAGGCGCGGCGGAGTGCCCGTCTTCAGCCGCACGGTGCGGAAGCCCAGCCGCTTGAGGTCCTCGCCGAGCAGCTCCGAGGGCGGCTCACCGCTGCGCCCCGCCGCGTAGGTGGATTCGCCAACGTGAATCAGGCCATTGAGGAACGTGCCGGTGGTGAGAATCACGGCCTGGGTGCGGAATAGCCGGCCGTCGCGCAGCCGCACCCCGCGAATCGCTTTCGCTGGTCCAAGGTCCCCCGGGCTCTGACCTTGGACCTTGGACCCGCCGCGGCGGGGACCTTGGACTTCTTCTACGATCAGGCCGGCGACTTCGGCCTGCCGGATCTTCAGGTTGGGCTCCGACTCGAGCACCTGCCGCATGCGGATGCGGTACTGCTTCTTGTCGCATTGGGCGCGCGGCGACCACACCGCCGGGCCGCGGCTGGTGTTGAGCAACCGGAACTGGATGCCGACCGCGTCGGTCACCTCGCCCATCACCCCGCCCAGCGCGTCCACCTCGCGTACCAGGTGCCCCTTGGCGATGCCGCCCACCGCCGGGTTGCAGGACATCTGCGCGATCAGGTCCAGGTTGAGCGTCGAGAGCGCGGTCTTCAGCCCCATCCGGGAAGCGGCCATGGCGGCCTCGCAGCCGGCATGCCCGGCCCCGACCACCACCACGTCGTAGGTTTCGCTGAGGCCCTCCATTCCCCTAGCCCTTACTGCTGAGTGGCGGCCGCGCCGGTTTCCGGGCTGTAGATGACCACTCGATTCCGGCCCCCGTGCTTGGCGATATACAGGGCGCGGTCGGAAGAATCCAGCAGGTAGTCAAAAGGCCCCTTGGTGATGAGTTCCGTTCCCGAAATGCCGACGCTGACGGTGACGTTGGCGGTGACGTTGCCCAAGGTGAAGGGCTCGCGCTCCACCGCCGCGCGGATCCGCTCGCCCAGCACCTGGGCGGTTCGAATGTCGGTGCTGGGCGTCACCAACACGAATTCCTCGCCCCCGTATCGCGCCACCAGGTCCGATTTCCGCGTGTTGTTCCGGAACCGCTCGGCAAGCATCTTCAGCACATAGTCACCGAAGATGTGCCCGTAGTGATCGTTGACGGACTTGAAGTTATCCAGGTCGAGCATCAGGCAACTCAGCGGCAGGCCGTAGCGGCGCGATTCTTCCAGGAAGTGCTGAACCACGGTGAAGAAGTGATGGCGGTTGTACAGGCCGGTGACCTGATCGGTGACCGCAAGCTGCTCCAGCCGCGCGTAGGCATCTTCCAGCTCGCGCTGCTTCTTCTCCAGCGTGATATTGAGCTGAGTGATTTCCCCCAGCAGTTCCAAGTCGGGAGTCTTGTCGCGGCCGACGCCGGCCACCAGTTGCCTCTCCTCCAGGTTCATCCGGCAGAACAGGTAATGGACCGGGTGGACCTTGCCCTCGGAGGTGTAATGATACAGTTCCACCTGGCGGGGGCCGGCCTCCAGTTCGCTGAGCGCGTGCAGCCCGCGCGGAGCCGAGGTGGAATCCACCAGCGAGACAAACTGTACGTTGCTCGGCTCCTTCCCCTCCAGGAACGCGTTGCGAAAGGCCTTGTTCGCGAACACCAACCGGCTTTGCAGGTCCAGGACGACCAGGTAGTCGCTGGCGGCGTTGACGAACGCCATCGTCAGAGCTTCGGGTGCGAGCACGGTTTTCCTCCCAGGGGAATGGCTGGCCGTTAGGGATGGCTGATTCCCCACCCCGCTATCTCAGTATCGTGCAGTTCAGCAGATGCTTATACCGCGACTTTGGCTTCCAAGGGAGCTGAGAGCCGCCGGTACCAAGTACTAGTGTAGTGTCCCGTAGATACCTTTACAACGATGGCAATTTCGGATTGCGGATTGCGGATTTCCAGCACCTGCGCTTGAAATCCGCAATCCGCAATTCCCAGGCCGTAAAACCCCTTACCCCCTCCGCCCTCTGCCGTTATACTGGCCACAGATGAACTCCGCATGCATTGAGGAGGCCATTGAGGAAATCCGCGCGGGGCGGATGATCGTGGTCGTGGACGACGAGGACCGCGAGAACGAGGGCGACCTGACCATGGCCGCCGAGAAGGTGACGCCGGAGGCCATCAACTTCATGGCCAGGCACGGCCGCGGCCTCATCTGCCTGGCCATGACCGAGGAGCGGCTGGACTACCTGCGCCTGCCGCTCATGGTTTCCAAGAACACTTCCCCATTGGGCACGGCGTTCTGCGAGTCGATCGACGCGCGGGAGGGGGTGACCACGGGGATTTCGGCGCACGACCGCGCCGCCACCATCCTGAAAGCCATCGCGCCGGGCGCCCAGCCCTCGGACCTGACCCGCCCCGGCCACGTCTTCCCGCTGCAGGCACGGCGCGGCGGCGTGCTGGTGCGCGCCGGGCAAACCGAGGCCGCCGTGGACCTGGCGCGCCTGGGCGGGCTGATTCCGGCCGGCGTCATCTGCGAGATCATGAACGACGACGGCAGCATGGCCCGCGTTCCGCAGCTCATCGAATTCTGCCGCCGGCACAGCCTGAAAATGGTCACCGTCGCCGACCTGGTGCGCTACCGGCTGCGCCACGAGCGCTCGGTACGCCGCGTCGGCGAGGCCGCCGTCCCGACCCGCCACGGCGAGTTCTGCATGATCGCCTACGAATCGGAGATCGACGGCGAAGGCCACGTGGCGCTGGTGCTGGGCGACGTGGCGGCGGCCGACGAGGTACTGGTGCGGGTGCATTCCCGCTGCCTGGCCGGCGACGTGTTCGGCTCGACCGCCTGCGGCTGCGCCGAGCTGATCGATGCCGCGCTGGAGCGCATCGCGCAGGAAGGCTGCGGTGTCCTGCTGTACCTGCACAATACCCGCCACGGGTTCCGGGTGGAGGCTGCCGGCCGCCCCGCCCTCGTTTTCCACGGCCGCGAATTCCGCGAGCCCAGCGAGGCGGCCCACCAGCGGAGCATCCAGCACGAGTCCGGCATCGGCGCCCAGATCCTCTCGGACCTGAACCTGCGCAACATCCGCCTGCTTACCAACCACCCGCGCAAGGTGGCGGCGCTGGAAGGCTACGGTATCCGCATCATCGAGCAAGTCCCGCTGAAAGTCGCAAGGGTCGCGCGCTAATCACAAAGGCACAAAGGCTCGAAGGCACAAAGAAAGAATTCTTTGTGTCTTGGTGCCTTTGTGGTGAAAATGCCGGATACTAGGAAGGATGAAGATCGGAATCACCTGTTACCCGACGTATGGCGGCAGCGGCGTGGTGGCCGCCGAGCTGGGGCTGGAACTGGCGGCGCGCGGCCACCAGGTGCACTTCATCTCCTACGCGCGGCCCATCCGGCTGGACGTTTCGGCCACGCCGGGGGCCGCCGCCAACATCCACTATCACGAGGTGGAGGTCACCACCTATCCGCTGTTCACCTATCCGCCGTACACGCTGGCGCTGGCCTCGCGGATGGCCGAGGTGGCGGAGGCCGAACACCTGGACCTGCTCCACGTCCACTACGCCATCCCCCACTCGGTGAGCGCTTACTTGGCCCGCGCGATGATGGCCGGCCCGCGCAACGGCCGCCGCCTGCCCTTCGTCACCACGCTGCACGGCACCGACATCACGCTGGTGGGCGGCGACCATTCCTACCTGCCCATTACCCGCTTCGCCATCGAGCAGAGCGACGGGGTGACGGCCATCAGCCGGTACCTGCGCGAGACCACCATTCGCGAGTTCGACATTGCCCGCGACATCCGCGTCATCTACAACTTCGTCAACTGCGAGCTGTACCGGCCCCAGCGCGACCCGGCCGAGCGCGCCCGGCTGGCGCCCGACGGCGAGCCGCTGATCGCCCACCTCTCGAATTTCCGCCCCGTCAAGCGCATCGGCGACGTGGTGGAAACTTTCGCCATCGTCCGCGGCGAAATGAAGGCGCGGCTGGTGATGATCGGGGAAGGCCCGGAGCGCGGCAACGCCGAATACGTGGCCCGCAAGATGGGCGTCGAGCACGACGTGCTCTTTCTCGGCACGCAGGACAACGTCCACCGGCTGCTGCCGCTGATGGACGTGCTGCTGCTGCCCAGCCGCACCGAATCGTTCGGCCTGGCGGCGCTGGAAGCTATGGCCTGCGGCGCCATCCCGGTCGCCACCCGGGTGGGCGGCGTTCCGGAGGTGATTAGCGACGGTGTCGATGGGTTCCTGGCCGAGGTGGGGGACGTCCAGACCATGGCTCAGCGCATCCTGCGGCTGCTGCGCGAGCCCAAGCTGCGCAAGGAAATGGCCGAATCCGCCCGCTTCACCGCCGAAACCCGCTTCTGCTCCACGCTCATCATCCCGCAATACGAAGAGTATTACCGCCGCGTCCTGGCGTAGGTTTTCACCACAAAGGCCCGAAAAACACAAAGAAACACAAAGTACCACTCTTCGTGGTTCTTCGTGCCCTTCGGGCTTTGTGGTGAAACACGCTCAAGCCCGCTCCAGGCAGCGGATGGCCCTGGGGAAGAAATCCGGGCTTCCGAAATTGCCCGATTTGAGCACCAGCCGCAGGTCTGGCCCGCCGATTGAACGCACGGCCGGAACGCCGGGATCGAGGATGGCAGTCACCTCGACGGCGCGGATGCCGAGGGCGTCGATGATGGCGCCGGCGGTCTCGCCGCCGGCAATGACCAGGCGCTCGACGCCCTCGGCGGCGAAGCGCCGCGCCAGTTCGCCAAATGCGGCTTCGATGGCGCGCGGAAGAGCCGCGGCCTGTTCCGCGGAGAGGCCCCGGCGGGTTTGCTCGCGGGTCTGGTGGTCGGCCGAGGCCACAACGGCGGCGACGCCCGCCGTCATCACCTCAGGTCGCAACCGCTCATACAGGCGGTCCAGCTCGGCCCCGGCCTCGCCCTGCACCAGCCGCGCCACATCCATCGCTTCGCAGCGGCAGCCGCAAGCCCGCAGTTCCTCGACCTGGCGCAGAGTTGATGCTGCGCAACTGCCCGATAGCACAAAGACCGGTGTGCGGCCAGCGTTCGAAACAGAGCCGCGCTCCGAGCGGAATGGTGAGCGGTCGCCGACTGCTTGCACAGCCTGAAGGCTGTGCCACTCGCCCGGCCAGCCTCTGCTTCTCCACACCGCCGGCAAGCACATGGGCAAGGCCGCCGCCTGGCTGGGCGTGGCCGGCATCGCCGCCTCCGCCGTCCTGTCGCTGACGGCCGCGGGCCTGTGGGCCTCCCGCCCGGCCGGGCAGGCCGTGCCCGACCTGCTCATCCCCTGGCTCCAGATGACGCCCCACATGGCCCTCTCGGTGGGGGTGCACGTGGACGGGCTGACCATCGCCATGTGCTGCATGGTGACGGTGGTGGCCACCATGATCCACCTCTGCAGCCTGGGCTACATGACC
>JAPKYU010000468.1 GCA_026394175.1 Acidobacteriota bacterium
CCAGCAACCGCCGGATCGCCGGCAGCAGCCGCCGCAGTCCGCCTACGGCCCGCATCGTGGCCCAGGCGGCCCGCTCGACCCCGGCGCGGCCGGCCAACTCCTCGGCCCTGGCGGTCTCGACCCTTGCCCCCTCCATCCCCGAGGCCCGGATCACCTCCTTCAGGAAGGCCGACTTCTTCTCGGAGCTTTCCACCAGCACCAGCCTGATCTCCGGGTGCACGGCCTTCAGCGGGAGCCCCGGAAAGCCCGCCCCGGCGCCGATGTCGTACAGCAGGCCCGGGCCCAACTCGAGCACCCGGGTCAGAAACAGGGACTCGGCGAAGTGCCGCCGCAGGATCTCGTCCGGGTCGCGGATCCCGGTCAGGTTGATGCTGCGGTTCCAGGTAACCAGCAGCTCGAAATGCGCCACGAGCGCGGCCAGGGCCGCGGGCGACTGCGCCAGCCCCAGCTCGCTGAGCACCGCGCCCAGGCGCGAAGCAGCTATCGTTTTCATGCTATGTTATTTCAAATAGAAATATACAGCAGGGCCGCCCCGGCGCCCGCCCGGCACTCGACCGCCGCAGCAACAGGCTGCGCGCCGCGGCCCACAGCCTATCTGCCGGCCTTGCCCAGGTCGGTTCGGGTCAGGTTCATCAGCCGCAGGGCCTGGCCGGAATCCTTGTAGTAGTAGCGGACGTCGTCGCCCATCTTCCAGCTTTCGGGAGGAAGGTTGAGGTGCTCGTCGGCGACGGACAGCCGCAGGAGTTGCCGGCGGGCGGCGGAATAGACGGTGACGGTGCGCCGCGCGCGGTCGATGAGGGGAAACCCGAGGCCGGCCACGCGGCGGTCGTCGGGGGCCACATTGTCCTGCCGCTCCAGCAGCGTGACGGCAACGCTGCGCAAGGCGCCGGCCCGCGCATCGAAGACCACCGCGCGGCGGCCGGCGGCGTCCACCTCGATCAGTTTCCCGGCTTCGGGCTGCGGACCCATCTCCGCCGGGTTCCGGGGGAGACGCACGGTGAGCGGCGGCAGGATGTCGAACCGGGGCTGGCCCGACCCGCTGGAGTTGGAATCCTGGATGATGGTGATCAGCCCCTTGGAGCGGTCAAACTCGATCACCCGCCCCTGGCTCACGCGGCCGAATTTTCCGCAGCCGGAGCCCGCCAGCAGCAGCCCACCGGCAACCAGCGCCAGGCAAAGATTCCGCGATGGCATCGCCATTCTCCTCGTCAGACGGAGGCCCGATACATGCGTTTGGCGGCCAGCTCTTCCCGGACGCCCAGCAGAAACCGGGTGAAGATGTAAAGGGAGAGCGAGGTGACCAGGCCCAGGATCAGCACCGTCGCGGCCTTGTCGAAGAAGGCGCGGAGCACGGGGCTGGCCGCCGCGATCAGCTTGAAGACGATGGACACCGCGCACCCCACCACGGCGAAGCCGAAGAAGATGCGGATGCCGTACCCTTTCACGTACTTGGTGGCCACCGAGCCGATCTGCGCGCCCACCGAGGCGCCCATCAGCATAATGACCGCGGCCATCAACTCGGTGCGCCCCTTGTAACTGTAGGAAGCCGCGCCGTACAGCCCGGAGATCGCCACTTCGAACAGGTCCGTGCCCACCGCCAGGTGAGTGGGGCAGCCGATCAGGTAGATGAGCGCGGGCATGCGGATCAGGCCGCCGCCGATGCCCATGACGCCCGCCAGCAGCCCCGTCAGGAAGCTCACCGAGATGGGAAGCCACGCCGAGCAGCGGATGCCGGCCCGCTGGAAGTGCACCACCGGGGGAATGCGGATGTTGTGCAGCCGCTTGTGCCACTCGATGCCTGTCGAGAGCTTGTCCAGGGCCTTGCCGGCGGCCCGCGCCTCGCGGTCTTTCCGCATCTTCCTGGAGACATCGGTGAAGACCAGCCAGGCAATCAGGGTCAGCAACACCAGGTAGGTGGCGCGGACGTAGAAATCGACCTTGCCCATGCGCTCCAGCCACATGATGAGCTGCGCCCCGGCCTCGAATCCGCCCACCGTGCCGGCCACCATGATCAAGCCCAGCTTGTAGTCCACGTTGCCGAACCGGGTATGCCGGGCCGTGGAGATCAGCGCCGGGCCGGCCATCTGGGCGATATCGGTGCCGATGGCGAAGGCCATGGGAAAGCCGAGAATGTTCAGCCCCGGCGTCACCATCCACCCGCCGCCCATGCCGAAGAAACCGCCGATCATCCCCACGCCCAGTCCCAGGATGATCAAACCGGGCCAGAAAATCTCAACGCCCGCGATGGGCATCAACGCATAAAGCCAATCCATGCCATCCGCCTCCACGCCCCATTAGCGATCCGGGCCGCGCCGCCCGCGCCTCAGTGCTCGGCCAGCTCACGGGATCGCAGGTCGATTCCGATCCGGGACAGCAACAGGCCGGTGAGCGTGCCGAGGATGACGCCCAAGGTGGGGATAATCACGATGGTGGCCAGCGCGAACAAGAAATGACTTTCGTTGTAGAGGTTGGTCCACCAGGCCTTCCACCCGGTGAAGCTGCGGCTGTCGGCCACAATCACGATGGCCTCGGCCTTGCCGGCGGCCGCCAAAAGTTGCGTGGGGATAAGAAGCAACAAGATTCCCAGTTGCCTGAGCCTGGTCGAACGAGTGAGCACGCCTGGACCTCCGCACAGTTCTCTGTTTGTCGAGCCGCCACCGGCCCGGATTCCGTTGCTTTATATCACAGGCCCGGCAGAGAACCAGAAAAATCAAATATGAGACGCCAGAAAGCTGCTGGCAAAGATGTTGCCGTGAAAACCGGAATTTGGGGCGTTGTCTTATCAGAGACCTGCTTGTCCGGCTGTGCCGCGCCCCTCCGCCACGGTGTGCAGGGCAAGGAATATGCCGATAACGGCGAAGGCCGGCGCCAGCATCCATGGGTAGGCGGTCAAAACCACGTACTGCTGGAGGGGAGTGAGCAAGTTGCCCCAGGTGGGAGTGGGCTCGACCACGCCCAGGCCGAGGAACGAAAGACTCACTTCCGTAATGATGTAGGTCGGCAGCGTGAGCAGCAGTTGCGCGCGGGCGGTCGGCAACAGCGCGGGAAGCACGTGCCGGGTGAAGACGCCGAGGGGGCTGGCCCCCAGGGCGCGCGACGCCAGCACGTATTCGCGGGTGCGCAGGCTGAGCACCAGGCCGCGGAACAGGCGCGCCGGCGCCGCCCATCCCAGCGCGCCCAGCAGCACGAAAATCATCAGCAGCGTGGCGCGCGGGCTGAGGTTGAGCGGCAGCGCGGCCCGCAGCGCCACCACGAAATAGAACCACGGCAGGGAAAGAAAAACCTCGCCGGCGCGCATGATGACGGCGTCGGTCCAGCCGCCGGCGTAGCCGGCCAACCCTCCCAGCGCCAGGGCCAGGGCCAGGGAGAACAACACGGCCGCCGGCGCCAGCAGCAACGAAGTGGACGCGCCGTGGCACAGGCGCGAGTAAACGTCGCGGCC
Organism: Acidobacteriota bacterium; assembly: GCA_026394175.1. GTDB lineage: Bacteria > Acidobacteriota > Terriglobia > JAJPHL01 > JAPKYU01 > JAPKYU01. Next base: position 3,443 of record JAPKYU010000468.1, read on the forward strand.
GAATTCGTCGGTGCCCAGCGGAAACATCCCGCCGCTGCCCCGCACCGCCAGCAGGTGCAGCGAGGCGGGGATGACACCCAGCAGCCGGTACGGCTCCGCTCGCGCCAGCAGGACCAGGCGCGCTTCACCATAGCGGCCCGGCGCGGCGTAGGGATAATCGCGGTGCTGTTCGCGGGCCGGGTACAGGGAGAAGAAGTCGGGCGCCAGAGCCACCAGGTAGGCCAACGCCAGCAAGGCCCAGGCGAATTGGCGCAGCCGCTTCATTCTTCGGTCACCCGCGGGTCGGCCAGGCGCAGCAGCAGGTCGCCGGCCATGTTGCCGGCCATCAGCAGCAAGGCCGACAGGACCGCCAGATCGACCACCAGAAACAGGTCGCGGCGCAGGACGGCGTCATAGGTGAGCTGCCCGATGCCCGGCCAGCTCATCACCACTTCCACCAGCAGCGAGGCGCTCAGCAGCGCCGACACCGAGAAGCCGAACAGCGTGGTCAGGGGATTCAGCGCGTTGCGCAGGGCATGATGAATCAGGATGCGGGCGCGGCCGGCCCCCTTGGCGCGCGCCGTCCGGATGTAGTCGGCCTCCAGGGCCTCCTCCATGGCCGAGCGCGTGTGGCGGACGACAGCCGGCAAAAGAACCGCGGTCACCGCCGCCGCCGGCAGCGCCAGGTGGCGGGCCAGGTCGGCCAGCCGCCCGGCCAGCGGCAGCGCTTCGGAATCGGGGGCGCTCATTCCGCCGATCGGCAGGCCCAGGCGGGCCGCCAGCATCAGCAACAGCAGGGAGACGATCACGGCCGGGGTCGACACCAGCAGCGTGGCCAGCGCTCCGACCAGCCAATCGACCACGGTTCCGCGCTTCAGCGCCGCCACCACCCCCAGCGTCACGCCCGCCGCCCAGGCCGCCACCAGCGCCACGCCGTTCAGCAGCAGGGTGTTCCAGATGCGCTCCAGGATCAGGTCGGCGATGGGCCGCTGGTAGACAAACGAGTAACCCAGGTTCCCCGCCAATCCCGTTTGCAACCAGTTCAGGAATTTGATATGAAAGGGCCGGTCCAGGCCATACTGCTGCCGCATTTGCTGCAGCGAGGCGGGGGAGACCTGGGGGTCGGAGGCGAGTTCGTTCAGATAATCGCCGGGGGCTTGACCGACCATCAAAAAGCTGAGCAGCGCCACCAGCAGCAGGATGGCCGCCGCATTCAGGAGACGGGTGAGCAGGAATCTTCCCAGCCTCATCGCTTCTCACCTGTGACTGGCGGCGAGCCTATGTCGCCGGCCCGCCGTTCACCGCCATCGGGGCCTGGCGGCCGGAGGCCGCCGCTACAGGAGCCGTCATGGATCATCGGGCCGGCATGGCCGCCACGCGCCGTTCGCCAATCACGCCGCGCGCCGTGTGGCTGGCCGCGTCTCTCGCGTTGCTGCTCGTGGCACAGGCCTCACTGCTTGTGCGGGCATTCGTGCCTGTGTGGGCCCAGGGCCTCGCGGCGGGCGATTCCGCCGGGCAACCGGGCGGCGTGCTGAGGGTGGCGCAAACCGGAGAGCCAAAAACGCTGAATCCCTTGCTGGCCGCCGACCAGCCCTCCCGCGACGTGATTTACGCCATGTCGGCCGACCTGGTGCACATCAACCGCGCCAGCCAGCGCACCGAGCCCGCTTTGGCCAAGAGCTGGAGCAAGACGCCGGACGGGCGGCATTATACCTTAGAGCTGCGCGACGGGCTGCGCTTCTCCGACGGCGCGCCGCTGACGGCCGACGACGTGGTCTTCAGCTTCCGGCTGTACCTGGATCCCGCCGTGAACTCGCCGCAGCGCGACCTGCTGGTGTTGAACGGCAACCCGATCAGCGTGGTGAAAGTCTCCGCCAGTTCGGTCCGGTTCGATCTTCCGGAGCCCTACGGCCCGGGCGAGCGCCTGTTCGACTCGTTCTGGATCCTGCCCCGCCACAAGCTGGAGAAGGCGCACAGCGAAGGGCGAACCGCCCAAATGTGGGGCCTGGGCGCCTCCCCGGCGGACTTCGCCACTGCCGGACCGTTCCGTCTGAAACAGTATCTGCCGGGCCAGCGGCTGGTGCTGGAGCGCAACCCCTACTATTGGAAAAAAGACGAGACCGGCAAACCGCTCCCCTACCTGGAGCGGCTGGACCTGGTGTTCACCGCCGACCAGAACGCGCAATTGCTGCGCTTGATGGCCGGTGAAGCGGACGCGGCGGGGCGGCTGCGCGCCGAAGATTTCGCCCGCCTGCGGGCCATGCCGGAGTTGCAGGCCCGCGACGCCGGCCCCGGACTGGAATACAACTTCGTGTTCTTCAACTGGAACGCGCCCCAGCCGCACTCCACCTGGTTCCGCAATCTCGGCTTTCGGCAGGCCGTGGCGCATGCCATCGACCGCGAGGCCGTCGTCCGGCTGGTGTACCAGGGCTACGGCTCGGCCCTGTCTTCGCAGGTCACCGAGGGAAACCGATTGTGGCGGGCGCCGAAGCTGGCCACCTACCCGCGCGACCCGGCGCGCGCCGAACAACTGCTGCGCCAGGCCGGCTTCCGCCGGGATCCGTCCGGCGGCGTGTTGCGCGACGGCGCGGGGCATCCGGTCGAGTTCACCATCCTGGTTTCCTCCAGCAACCTGCTGCGCCGCAAGATGGCCATCTTGATCCAGGAAGATCTGCTGCGCATCGGAATCCAGGCCCAGGCCACTCCCACCGAATTCGGGGCCATGGTGGACGCGGTCCTGAACACGCGCAAGTTCCAGGCCGCGGTCTGGGGCCTGGCCAGCGGCGACGCCGATCCCAACCCGGAGATGAACGTGTGGACCAGCGGCGGCTCGCTGCACGTCTGGAACCTGAAGAGGGGCGGCGGCGCCGATCCGCGCCTGCCGCTGGAGGCTTGGGAGACCGAGATCGACCGCCTGATGCGGGAGCAAATGACAACCACCGGGACGGCGGCGCGCAAGGCGGCCTACGATCGCGTTCAGTTCTTGCTTTCCGAGCACCTGCCGGTGATCTTTCTGGCCGGCCCTCACGTGCTGGCTGCCGCGCGCCGGGGGCTGGGCAATTTTCAGCCGGCGATCATCGAGCCGGTGCTGCTGTGGAATTGCGACCGCCTGTTCTGGCAGGCCCCGCGGCCATGACCCGGGGGATGATTCACCACGGATCCCGCAGGGCGGGACGGCTCTGTTGGCTTGAATGGAGTTTTACAGGTACCTCACCTGGCACCTGACACCTGAGGAGTATGCGCTTCTCGTTGCTCGGCCAGTGGCGCGAAAGCCGGCTCCGCGGCTACACCGACGCGGTGCTGTGCGAGGAGTGTCTGGCGGGCAACGAGGAGGCCTGGAGCGTGCTGCTGGAGCGCTATCAGAACCTGATCTACTCGATCCCGCTGAAATTCCACTTCAACGACGATGAGACCGCCGAGATTTTCCAGGCCGTGGTGCTGGACCTGTTCACCGGGCTGGAGAAGCTCCGCGAGCGCGAGAAACTGCAGCACTGGCTGGTGGCCGTGGCGCGCCACCGCTGCATCCGCTACAAGGAGCGCCGGCAGATCGAGCCGCTGACCGAGGAGGAAACCGGGCGGGCGCTGGAGCAATTGCCCGACGACCGCCGGCAGGGCGAAGCCTGGATGCTGGAAGCGGAGCAGGAGCAGGTCCTGCGGGAGGCCATCGGCCGCGTCTCCCGCCGCTGCCAGGAACTGATCCACTCCCTGTTCTACGCCGACCCCGTGCCGGAGTACCGCGAGCTGGCCGAGCGGCTCGGCGTGGCCAAGAACTCCATCGGATTCATCCGCGACCGCTGCCTGAAAAAGCTGCGCGCGGTGCTGGAGGAGAAAGGGTTCGAGACACGGGCTGCGAAACCCGCGGGACAAGACGCGGGCGGCGGGAGGGCCGCGCATGCCTGACCAGCGCCAGGCAGCTTCGCCGCAAGCGGTCCTGGAGCTGACCGACCAGGTGGTCCAGCAATGCCGGGTGGATACAGCGCTGGCCATGCGCACGGCGCGGCAGGCGCTGGACATGGCCGAGCAACTGAACGACGACCGGTCGCGGGCCCTGGCCCTGCGCGCCATCGGCAACACCTGCCACGTCACCGACCGCAATGCCGAGGCCCTGGAGCACTACCAGGGGGCCGCCGAGATCTTCTTCCGGCTGGGAGAGGCGGAGGAAGCGGCGCGCACCCTCTCCAGCCAGGTGATGCCGCTGGCCCTGCTGGGGCGCTGCGATGAGGCCCTGGAGCGCGCCGCGCGCGCGCGCCGCATCTTTCTGGAACAGGGGTTGCCGGCGCGGGTGGCCCGCCTGGAAATCAACTGCGGCAACATCTACCACCGCCTGGACCGCTTCGCCGAGGCGCTGGCCTGCTATGACCGGGCGCTGGCCGGCCTGGACCCGGCCGCCGACCCCGAAGCGATTGCCGCCATCCTGTCGAACCGCGCCGTAACGCTCATCAGCCTCAACCGCTTCCAGGACGCGCTGGACACCTACCAGCAGGCCCGTGAGTTCTGCTCGGAACGAGGGATGGGGCTGCTGGTGGCGCAGGCCGACTACAACATCGCCTACCTGCACTTCCTGCGCGGCGACTACACGCGCGCCATCGACATGCTGGACCAGGCGCGCGTGAATTTCGACCGCCTGGGTAACCAGTATCATCTGGCGCTGTGCGACCTGGACCAGTCCGACATCTACCTGGAATTGAACCTGTACCAGGATGCCGAGCGGCTGGCCGACAGCGCCCGCAGCCAGTTCCACACCCTGGGCATGGGCTACGAGACGGCCAAGTCCCTGGCCAACCAGGCCGTGGCTTCGCATTTCTCGGGCCACCCGGCGCGCGCTCTGGAGTTGTTCGATGCCGCCCGCGAGCAGTTTTCCCGCGAGAAGAATGACGTCTGGGTCCACACCGTGGACCTCTATCGCGCCCTGGTCTACCTGCACATGGGCCGCAGCTACGAAGCCATCAGCCTGGCCTCGGAGCTGTACAACTACTTCAAGGATGCCGGCGTCCCCACCAAGACGGTGTATGCGCGCCTGCTGCTCTCCCAGGCCCACTTCGCGCTGGGCGAAACCGACCAGGCCGAAGCCGAGTGCGCCCGCGCCCGCGAGGAGCTGGGCCGCCTGGAAGCGCCGTGGCTCAGTTTCCACTGCCACTTTCAGCTCGGCAAGATCTACCTGGCCAAGAACCAGCGCGCGGCCGCCCACGAGAGTTATCGCCAGGCCTTGCAGATGCTGGAGGCCATGCGCAGCCGCATCCAGTTCGACGAGCTGAAGATCGCCTTCGTCAAGGATAAGCTGCAGGCCTTCGAAAGTTTCGTGATGCTGTGCCTGGACGCGGCGGCCGAGCGCGACGAAGCCGGGCCGGCCGGGCGGGCCCGCGCCGACCAGATGCGCCTGGAGGCCTTTCGGGCCATCGAGCAGGCCAAGTCACGCTCCGTCGCCAACCTGGTCACCCGTTCCGGCGTCCTGGGCGGCGATGCCGAATCGCCCAGCGGCATCGTGGCCCGCATGCGCGAGCTGCGCGAGGAGCTGAACTGGTACTACAAGAAGATCAACGTGGAGGAATTTCAGCCGCGCTCCGCTTACCAGGCCAACCCCGCCGAATTCATCCGCACCATCCGCGAGCGCGAAAAAGAGATGCTCAAACTGTTCCGCCGGTTGCCGCCCGAAGAGAAATACGGAGAGCTTCACCAGGAACCTCCGGGGTCGCTGGAGGAGATCCAGACGGTGCTGCCGCCCGACGGGCAGTTGCTGGAGTACTACATGGCCGAGGGAACGGTGCTGGCCTGCCTGCTGGATCGCAAGGGCCTGCGGGTGTTCCCGGAACTGAGCCTGACGACGCGGGTGGAGCGGCTGCTGCGCCTGCTCCGCTTCCAGATGTCGAAGATGTCGCTGGGCGAGGTGTTCAGCGAGTTTCGCGAGCACATCCAGGCGGGCATCCTCGACCACCTGCGCGACCTGCACCGCGAGCTGCTGGAGCCGGTCGAGCCCTACCTGACGGGCAGCCACCTGGTGATCGTGCCCCACGGCTTCCTGCACTACCTTCCCTTCCATGCTTTGTACGACGGCCGCCAGCACCTGTTTGAGCGCCATGCCGTTTCCTACGCGCCGTCGGGCACGCTGTTCCGCAACTGCGCCCTGCGCCGCCCCCAGCCGGCCGGCCATTCCCTGGTGCTGGAGGTCGCCACCCGCACCACCCCGCATATCGTCAAGGAGGCCGAACAGGTCGAGCAATTGTTGCCCAACGCCCGGGTCTACAGCGGGCAGGAGGCGAGCGCCGAACGGTTGCGGACGGTCGGCGAAACGGCCCGCTTTCTGCACATTGCCAGCCATGCCGTCTTCCGCCAGGACAACCCCCTGTTCAGCTCCATTCGGCTCGGTGACGGCTGGATGACGCTGATGGATGTTTACAGTCTGCGGCTCAACTGCGAGCTGGCCACGCTCAGCGGCTGCGGCACGGGCATGAACCTGGTGCTGGCCGGCGACGAGTTGGTGGGGCTGGTGCGCGGCTTCCTCTACGCCGGCGCCGCGGCCCTGCTGGTCAGCCTCTGGGACATCGACGACGCGGCCACCGCCCTGCTCATGGGTCATTTCTACCGGAACCTGCGCCAGGGAGGGAGCAAGAGCGAAGCGCTGCAGCGCGCCGTGGCCGCCACCCGCCAAGCCAATCCCCACCCCTTCTACTGGGCGCCCTTCATCCTGGTCGGCAAAGTGTGGTGAGGCGGTGGTCAGGCGCCCGCGCGCGCTTCCGCTATCGCGAACCCTGGAAGGGGAAGCGTATACTGACTGAGTGGTCTTCACGTGGGATCCTCGAAAGGCGTATGAGGAAGGTTAATCGCACATTGGATGACGACCTGCGCCCTGAGTACGACTTCGCGTCCATGAAGGGCGGCGTCCGGGGCAAGTACGTGAAGCGGTTTCGCGAGGGCACCAATCTCGTGCTTCTGGAACCGGAGGTTGCCGAGGCTTTTCCGACCGACCAAGCCGTCAACGAGGCGCTCCGTGGCGTCCTGAACACAACGAACGCCGTCCGGCGATCGGGCGGGCTGCCTGACAAGGCACTGCAGCCGCCGGCCGGCCCCGGATGGGGCCCCAAGAAACCAAGGCCCTAACGCGCGGCTCGCGGCTGACCAGTTTTCGGTCGCCAAGAGGGGCTACGCCTTCCGTTCAAGGATCATGCGTGGCCCTTGGAACGAGGGGTGGCCCGGCGGCCGGCTCTTGTATGATGGTAGTAATACGTTTATCATATACAGATGCCAAGGGTAGCCAGGAAGCGATCAGCGGGCAAACAGCGGCGGACCTTCTCGCTGGCCCCCGACGTAACCAGCTTCCTGGATGAATTCCGGGCCAGAATCCACGCTCCTTCGGCCACCGCCGCGCTCGAGGCTCTGGTGCGCGAAGAGAAGCTCCGGCGCGCCCAGGAAGAGCTGAACGCTCAGATTTCAGCGTTCTACGACTCACTGTCCGAGCAGGGACGCCGCGAGGAGCTGGAATGGGCTGAGTTTGTGCACGCGCACGGCATGCACGTAGAGGAGTGATATGGCCGTATCGCCACATCGCGGCCAGATCTGGTTTGCCGCGCTTCCGACCGACCCGGACAAGGAGCGTGCCGTCCTGGTGGTGTCCGCCGATGCCCGCAACCGGAACCCCCATGCCGGGACCGTAATCGTCGTGCCGCTTACCACGAACCCGGCTGAGTCGCCGACGCGCATTCGGCTTACGCCTGGCGAGACTGGTCTTGCTGAGGCTTGTTCAATGGCCGCCGAAGACATCACGGTGCTCGCCAAGTCATGGTTGGTGCCTCCACGCGTTCCCTTGAGAAATCTCAGCGAAGCTCGCCTGCGGGAAGTCGCTCGCGGCGTGCTTCGGGCCTTAGCGATGAACCAGGAATATGTCGATCTGTTGCGCGCGCGGCGGTGTTTCCGCCCGGTGGAGGGCTGCCCACCAGGGACCCGATTTTCTCGGCGGCAAACTGCCCCGAAGGGGCAGAATGAGATAGCGAGGGGTAACCACCCCTCGACATAGCCCCACCTTGTCCGACCCTGAAAGGGTCGAATAAGGTACGCCATCCCCTACAACGAGAAATATCCGTGGGACTGGCGCAAACGAATTCGACCCTTTCATGGAAGTCGGTCGGTTTTTCAGATTCTTGCTCAGAACCGCAAAAACCAGCGTTTTGCCAAGAGTGCCGTCCGAAATTTATTTCCATAGCGGAAAAAGCCTGTTACCGGGCCGGGCGCGGGGCCGTCGGCCGATTCTTCCGGAAACCCGAACGGGCGGGGCCGCGCGGGAGCCGCAACCGGGCCACCCTCCTGACTGAAGACCTGTTGGACGGCCGCGCCCGGGCGCTCACCGAAAAGGATGAAGTCGATCTGCAGATGCTGGAAGGGACCAATCCGCAGATTCTCGCAGATGAACAGATGGGCTGCCCACAGCCCACGGCCTGATTGGGGCGTGAAAAAAGTGGCCCGCTGTGGTAGAAAGGCTGCTTCATGTTGGGGTCGCGCCTGTATGCCATAATAGACACCGCGCTGGCGCCGGGGCCGGCGCCGCTGGTTGCCGAGCAACTTCTTCGAGCCGGGGTTGGGATCCTGCAATATCGACACAAGGGCCCGTTTACACGCCAAAGCTGGCGGGATTGCTGCGCGGTCGCCGAGCTGGCCCGGAGCCGCAACGCGCGGTTCATCGTCAATGACCGGGCCGACATCGCGTTGCTGTGCGGGGCTGATGGCGTTCATTTGGGGCAGGAGGACCTGCCGGCAGAGCAGGCCCGCCGATTACTGGGGGAAGGGAAAATCGTCGGGTTTTCCACGCATACCGTCGAGCAGGCCCGAGAGGCGGACCGATTGCCCGTCGATTACCTGGCCATCGGCCCGGTGTTCGCCACCACCACCAAGCAGCGCGCCGAGGCCGTGGTGGGGCTGGAGACGGTTTGGGCGGTGCGCGCGGCGGTGCGCAAGCCGCTGGTGGCCATCGGCGGCATTACGCTGGAAAACGCGGCGGCGGTGATCGAGGCCGGCGCCGACGCGGTCGCCGTGATTCGCGACCTGCTCGTAGCGCCGGATGTGGAAGCCCGCGCGCGGCAGTTCCTGGAACGGCTGGCCAGGTGAATTCACCACTGAAGGCAGTGACGAGTGACGAGTGACAAGTGACGAGACTCGTTCCGCCAGGGAAGGAGGGCCGCTCGTCACTTGTCACTGGTCACTCATCACTTTACTTTAGGAGGCGGCCTGCATGGCCTCTAACATTTTCAGAACCAAACCACTGGCGCAGATCCTGAGCGATGCCTCGGACTCGGAACATGCGCTGAAGCGCGTCCTCGGCCCGGTCAACCTGATTACGCTGGGCATCGGCGCCATCATCGGCACGGGCATCTTCGTGCTCACCGGGGCGGCGGCGGCCCAGAATGCGGGCCCGGCCGTGGTCCTGTCGTTCGTGCTGGCCGGCATCGCCTCGGCGTTTGCCGGCCTGTGCTATGCCGAATTTGCCTCGATGATCCCCATCGCCGGCAGCGCCTACACCTATGGGTACGCGACACTGGGTGAGTTCTTCGCCTGGGTGATCGGGTGGGACCTGATCCTGGAATACGCTTTCGGCGCGGCCACGGTGGCGGTGGGCTGGAGCGGCTACGTCAATAGCTTTCTGCAGGACCGCGGCATTGTCATTCCGCCCCTGCTGACCGCCTCGCCGGGCACCAAGCTGGTGCTCTTCCACGGGCGGTGGGAGCCGCTGGCCTCCATCACGCCCATGTTGGCCAGGCAGGGGCTGACACCGGAGCAGATCGCCTCTTCGGTGGCGGCCATGCCGCAGGCCACCGCCATCTTCAACCTGATCTCCTTCCTGGCCATTTGCGCGGTCAGCGTCATTTTGGTGATCGGCATCAAAGAGTCGGCCGGGTTCAACACGGCGATCGTCATCGTGAAAGTCGGCGTGCTGCTGGTATTCATCGGCCTGGCGGCCCGCTACCTGCTGGCCAACCCGCAGGTGGCGACGGCCAACTGGCACCCCTTCATCCCGCCCAACACCGGTGAGTATGGCAAGTACGGCGTTTCGGGCATTGCCACAGGCGCGGCGGTGATCTTTTTCGCTTACATCGGCTTCGACGCTGTCTCGACCGCCGCCCAGGAGGCGCGCAACCCGCGGCGCGACATGCCCATCGGCATCCTGGGCTCGCTGGCCATCTGCACGGTGCTGTACATCCTGGTGTCGGGGCTGCTGACCGGCCTGTTGCCCTACAGCGCGCTGAACGTGCCCGACCCGGTGGCGCGCGGCGTGGATGCCACCGGCGTGCGCTGGGGCAGCGCCATGGTGAAGCTGGGCGCGGTGATGGGCCTGAGCTCCACCATGCTCGTCATGTTGCTGGGCCAGTCGCGCATCTTTTTCTCCATGTCGCGCGACGGCCTGCTGCCGGAATGGGCCAGCAAGGTGCACAAGCGCTTCCGCACGCCCTACGTGTCCACCATCCTGGTGGGCATCCTCGTGGCCACCTTCGCGGCCCTGGTGCCCATCCACGTCCTCGGCCACCTGGTCAGCATCGGAACGCTGCTGGCCTTCGTGATCGTCTGTGCGGGCATCATCGTGCTTCGCAAGAAGAATCCGGATGCGCCGCGGCCCTTCCGCACGCCCTGGGTGCCGGCTGTGCCCCTGGGTGGCATCGTGGTTTCCTTGTACATGATGTACAGCCTGTCGCTGGATACCTGGATGCGGCTGATCATCTGGCTGGTGATCGGGATGGTGATCTACTTCGGCTACAGCCGGAGGCACAGCCGCCTGGGGCTGGGCAACTCGGCGCCGGCCAAGGGCGACTGAAGACGGCTGGAGACTGGAGGCTGGAGACTAGTGCGGAATGCGGAGTGAAGAAATTCCGCACTCCGCATTCCGCACTCCGCACTGGTATGATCTCCGCAAGCTCTATTCGGGCGTTCTGGAGGGCGCGCACGCGGCTGGAAAAGACGGTCGCCGTGCTGGGGGCGCTCTCGGCGCTGATCGAGCTGCTGCGGGTGCGCGGCCTGCCGGCCGGTCTGGTGGAGTTCCTGGCGGTGATGGCGGGTTTTGCGCTGGCCATCCGCTATCTGCGCCGGGCCCTGCTGTCGCTGATGTGGCGGCTGCGCCACCGCCTGCTGATTACCTACCTGTTCATCGGCGTCGTTCCCGTCCTGCTGCTGTTGACCATGGCGGCGCTGGCGGCCTACATCTTTTACGGCCAGGTGGCCACCTACCTGGTGGGCACCGAGGTGGAGCGCGCCAAGCAGGAGCTGCGCCTGGCCGCCCGCGCCGCCGCTTACGACGTGGACCAGGCGCGCGCCGCCGGCGGCGAACCGGGGCAGGCGGCCTTGACGGACCTGGTGCGGATGCGGCTGCCCCCGCGCCTGGCCGACCTGCAGGTGGCGGCGACCTGGCAGCGCCAACGCCCGCCGTGGCTAAACGAGGAGTTCTGCGGGCTGGTGGTGATCGAGCAAGGCGCCTTGCTGCGGGCCGCCATCCCCCTGGGCCGCAGCGCCCTGATCGCCGGCATCCCCGTGGATGGCCGACTGGTCGGCCGCCTGGCTCCCGGCGTCGGCACCTTCCACTTCATGCCGGCGGTTGGCGAAGCCACGGGCCTGACGCCGGAGCAGCGGCAGCAGATCGCCATCAGCAACGACTGGGTGCGCGTGGGCGATCGGCTCTATGACCGGAGGGGCGGGGTCCAGGCCGGGGTGATGCCTCCCCCGGCCAACCGCCTGGATTTCGTGGTGCAATGGGCGGTATCGGCCAACACCACGGAGTGGAACACCGGCAAGGCGGCGCTCCCCGCGCTTCTGGTTGTCTACTCGCGCCCTTCGCTGCTGAATGCCCGGCTGTTCACCACCCTGGGCGAGTTCTCGAAGTTGCCGCTCTACGGCTTGGCGGCCATCGCCGTCGCCTTCCTGTTCATCGAGATTTTTTCGCTATTGATCGGCGTGGGGCTGACGCGCAGCATGACGCGCGCCATCGCCGATCTCTACGAGGGCACGCTGCGCGTCCACGCCGGAGACCTCACCTGGCGCATCCCGGTCCGCTCCCGCGACCAGCTTGCTTCCCTGGCCGAGTCCTTCAACACCATGACCGTTTCGATCAAGCAATTGATCGAGGAGCAGAAGGAGAAGCAGCGGCTGCAGCTCGAGCTGGACGTGGCGCGCGACGTGCAAGCCAACCTGTTCCCCAAAGAGGTGCCCACGCTGAACCGCCTGGAACTGATGGGTTTATGTTCCCCGGCGCGCAGCGTCAGCGGCGACTACTACGATTTTGTGCCCCTGGACGAGCGCAACCTGGCGCTGGTGATCGGCGACGTGGCGGGCAAGGGCATCTCGGCGGCGCTGATGATGGCCGGCCTGCAGTCCATGCTGCACACCCAGTTCGATGTGACGCGCGACTCTCTGGTGCGCCGCGCCGTAGCCGGCGACGGCGGCAGCACGGCGCCGCCCGCCGCCGACGGCGTTGCCGCCCTGGTCGGCCAGCTCAATCGCCAGCTCTACCGCCAGATTTCCAAGGGACGTTTCGCCACCTTCTTCTGCGGGATCTACGATGACGACACCGGTGAATTGACTTACACCAACGCCGGCCACCTGCCCCCCATGATCCTGCGCGGCGGCGCAGTCCACCGCCTGGAGAAGGGCGGCGTAGTGCTCGGCATCTTCCCCGGCGCGCATTACGAGCAGGAGACCGTCTCGTTGCAGCCCGGCGATCTGTTCCTGCTGTTCACCGACGGAATCACCGAACCGGAGAACTCCTACGGCGAGGAGTTTGGGGAAGAGCGGCTGCTGGTCCTGATTGGCCGCAACGCCCACCGGCCGGTGGCGGAAATCGCCGAGCTGGTGATGTCGGCGGTGCGGGAATGGACCGGCAGCCCCGAGTTGCAGGACGACATGACGGTGGTCGTGGCCCGCCGCCGGTAAAACAAGTGCGGAGTGCGGAGTACTGAGCCGTGCCGAAAGCAACACCTGCAAAGAAGAAATGGGACGCAGATGAACGCAGATGAACGCAGATAAACGCAGATCAAATCTGCGCCCATCGGCGTTCCCGCCGCGGCGGGCGTCCCATTTGACAAGTGACAAGTGTCAGTTTACACTGATTGGCGATGAAATGCCGCTGAAGAATCCGCCACATCCCGGTCGCATCGTGCGGCAGGACTGCCTGGAGCCGCTGGGACTTACCGTCACTCAGGGCGCCAAAGTTCTCGGGGTCACACGCCAGGCGTTGAACAACCTGGTTAACGGTAAGTCGGGCATCTCGCCGGAGATGGCCTTGCGTTTGTCGAAGGCGTTCGGCAGCACTCCCGAGGTTTGGTTGCGCCTGCAAATGAACTATGACCTTGCCCAGATTCGGGAGCGCGAAGACGAAATCGCTGTCGAGCGCTATCAGTTCAAAGAAGCGCGAACGTAGCCGCAATGGGGAACGAGCGGATTCTGGTGGTACGTGCGGGCGCATTGGGCGACACGCTGATGGCCACGCCCGTGGTGCGGGCCCTGGCCGCCCGCTACCCCGGCGCCGCCATCGATTTCCTGTGCGCCGCAGGCGCCGCCCCCTTGCTGGAAGGCAATCCGGCCGTAACCCGCATTCTGCCGCTCCGGCACCGCAACGTCCCGTGGTTCCTGTCGCCTGAAAAGCGCCGGCTGGTGCGCGGCCTGCGCCAGGCAGGGTACGAGTTCGCCGTTCTGCTGGAATCGGCGGGGCGATTTCACGAGTTGCTTCGTCACGCGGGCATCCGGCATGTCCGGAGTTTCCGCGACATCCAATTCGATCCCATGCTGCACAGCGCCGCCAATAATTTGCGCGTGGCCGGCTTCGACGATTGGCGGGCTGTGCCCGGCGGACTGGACATGGACCTGTTCGTCTCGCCGGACGAAGAAGCGGCCGCCGCGCAGTTGTTGGCCTCCAGCCTCCAGCCTCCGGGCTCCGGCCTAAGAGTGGGCCTGCACGCCGGCTGGGGGCCGCGCGGCAAGAAGGCCAGAAACCAGGGCGAGCGGCTGAAGGGCTGGGGTGTTGACAACTTCATGGAGCTGGGGCGGCTGCTGGCGGCGCGCGGACACTACCTGGTATTGACCGGCTCGGAGGAAGACCGTTCCGAGGCTGAGACAATCGCCGGGGGCCTGCCCGGCGGCGGATGCGCGGTGCTGGCCGGCCGCACCTCGGTGCGCCAACTGGCCGCCGTCATTCGCCGACTGGATTTGTTGGTCTCGGTCGATACCGGGCCGGCGCACATGGCGGCCGCCCTCGGCACTCCCCTGGTCGTCCTGTGGGGGCCGAGCAAACTGCACCAGGTGGCGCCCATCTCTTCGCGCCGCCCGGTGCGCATCGTCCGCCACCCGGTGTTCTGCGCCCCCTGCTACGACACGCCGATGATGGAAACCTGCCGCCGCAATATCTGCATGGAGTCCATCTCCCCGCAGCGCGTCTTGCGGGAGATTGAAGGCTTGTTCGAAACCACAAAGGCACAATGAGATAATGGAAGGGATGGCGGCCATGGCGACGGGACGTCCCGAGTGGCTGAAGGTGCGGGCCCCGGGCGGCGAGAACTACAGGGAAGTGAAGGCGCTGGTCGCAAGTGAGCGCCTGCACACCATTTGCGAAAGCGCCCACTGCCCCAACATGGGGGAGTGCTGGGAGCAGCGCACCGCCACCTTCATGATCCTGGGCAACGTGTGCACGCGGCGGTGCGGCTTCTGCGCCGTCGCCAAGGGCGCCCCGCTGCCGCTGGACTGGGACGAAGCGCACCGCGTCGGCGAAGCGGTCGCCCGCCTGGGCCTGGAATACGCCGTGGTCACCTCGGTCGACCGCGACGACCGCAAGGACGGCGGCGCAGCCCTGTTCGTCCGCACCATCGAGGAGATTCGCCGCCAGCAGTCGGGCTGCAAGATCGAGGTGCTGATTCCCGACTTTCAGGGCAAGCTGCCGGCACTGCGCGCGGTGCTGGAGGCCGCGCCGGACGTCCTCGATCACAACATCGAAACCGTGCGCCGGCTCTACGGCAGGGTGCGGCCCGGCTCACGCTACGACCGCTCGCTGGCGCTGCTGGACATTTCCAAGGAGCTGGCGCCGGACATCCCCACCAAGTCGGGGATGATGGTCGGCATCGGCGAGGAACCGGATGAAGTCGCAGAGGCGATGCGCGATCTTCGCCAGGCCCGGGTCGATATCCTGACCATCGGCCAGTACCTGCGGCCTTCCCTGAAGCACCTGCCCATCACCAGGTATTACACGCCCGAGGAATTCGCGCGGTTCAGGCAGTTGGGCCGCGACATGGGCTTCCGGCACGTGGAGTCGGGGCCGTTCGTGCGCAGCTCCTATCACGCCCGCAACGCGCTGGAAGAGCGGATCGAGCAACGTCAGCCCGCTGTGCCCGCAGGCTCGGGGTAGTACAATAGTGGCTGGCGCGTGGAAAGGCCTCGATGAACTACTACAGTTTCAAGATTGTGGTGGAAAAAGAAGCCGAGGACGAGGGCTATTACGCTTATAGCCCCACATTGCCGGGCTGCTTCAGCAACGGCAAGAGCCTCGAAGAGACGCGTAAGAATATTCGCGAGGCCATCCGGCTGCACCTTGAGTCCCTGCTGGCTCACGGCCAACCCGTCCCCCAGGATGACAAGCTTGTCCACATCGAGGAGTTGACCGTGGGAGTGCCGTAATGGCCCGGATGCCTCAGATCACGGCCGGGGAACTCGTCCGCTTTCTCAAGACCCAGGGCTTTTTTGAGGATCGCCAGGCGGGCAGCCATCTCACACTGTGGCACCCGGCTCGCAAGGTTTCAGTCACCATCCCGGTTCACAGCGGCTGCGATGTCGGGCGGGGCCTGGCAGCCCGAATTCTCAAAGACGCAGGTTTCCCAGTCGAGGACTACCTCCGACTCCGGTAGCGCGATGTAGCGGCCGGCACCCAGGATAGCGAGCGCCTCCGGGAATGCCGGGCGCGAGGCCCGGCGCTACTTAACCTCCGGCCTGCAGCCTACAGTCTCCAGCCTGATTTCAGGCCGTGGTGCCGCCGGCCTGCTGGCGGTGAATGATGTCGACCAGCTCCTGCACCGAGGCCGCGCTCTTCTTC
>JAPKYU010000331.1 GCA_026394175.1 Acidobacteriota bacterium
ACCGCCGTTCCCCCGCTGGCCCGGAGCGCCTCCAGTATCAGGAAATCGCCTAGCGGCTTGGGGACACGCAGGCCGGCGGCCACCGTCGATGCGTTCTCGAAGAACCGGCAGCGCGCGTCGCCCCTCGCGAAGGCCTCGACCACCGGCTGGCAGCCCTCGGACTGCACCGCGATCATCTTGGGCCGCCGGCTGGAGATCCAACCCAGCGCCTCCATTTCCTCGAAGGCTTTCCACATGCCGATCAGGCCCACGCCCCCGCCGGTGGGGTAGAAGATGGCATCGGGCAGTTTCCAATCGAGTTGCTCGGCCACTTCGTAACCCATCGTCTTCTTGCCCTCGACGCGGTACGGCTCCTTCATGGTCGAGACATCGAACCAGCCTTCTTTTGGCGAGCGCTCCGCCACCAGGCGCGCGCAATCACTGATCAGCCCGTTCACCAGGTTCACGCGGGCGCCGAACGAGCGGCACTCCACCAGGTTGGCCATCGGGACGTCGGCCGGCATGAAGATGTGCGCCTCGATGCCGGCGGCCGCGGCGTAAGCCGCCAGGGCCGAGGCGGCGTTGCCGGCCGAAGGAATGGCCAGGCGGGAAAGCCCGAGCTGCCGCGCCATCGACACAGCACAGCACAGCCCGCGCGCCTTGAACGTTCCGGTGGGGTTGAGGGCTTCGTCCTTGATGAACAGCCGGGGCGCGCCGTAGCGCTGGCCCAGCCGCCGCGCACGGATCATGGGCGTGAAGCCTTCGCCCAGGCTGACGATCGATTCATCGCCGCAGGGCAGCAACGCCCGGTAGCGCCACATGGAGGCTGGGCCGGCGGCCAACGATTCGCGCGGCGTCAGCCGGGCGATTTCCTTCAGGTCGTAGCGCACCAGCAGCGGCGCGCCGCATTCACAGAGGTTGTGCGGCTTGCCGGCCTCGTACTGCCGGCGGCAGCGTGAGCATTCCAGATGTGTGACGTAGGGCATATGCAGAATTCAAAGTTTAAAGTCTAAGGCTCAAAGTATAAAGTCACTTCCGACTTTGAGCTTCAAACTCTGAACCTGAGACCCGGCCGGCCGGCATGCTAGAATCAGGTTTGACCCGCCCTCGAATCCGTTTGCTGGCTATCGACATCGATGGCACCCTGCTCGACACCAAGGCAGAACTGCCGCCGCGCAACCGCGCCGCCCTGGAAGCCGCGCACCACGCCGGAGTGGAAGTGGTGCTGGTGACGGGACGGCGGTTCGCCTTCGCCCTGCCGGTGGCTCGATTGCTTCCCTTCGAGGTGATCCTGGTGGCCAGCAACGGCGCCGTCATCAAGTCCTCGGGCGGAGAAACGTATTATCGCAGGTTGCTGCCGCTGGAGGTGGCCTCGGGCGCGCTGGAGTTGACCCGGCAGTGGCGCGATTACACGGTGCTGGCCTACGACGTCGATGGCCCGGGGCAACTCGTGCTGGAAGGCATCGGCACGCGCACGCCGGGATTCCAGGCTTGGCTGGAGAGTAACCGCCAGTTCGTCGTCTATGCCCCGCTGGAGGAGGCGCTGCGGTCGCGCCCGGAGCCGCCGCTGCAGGTGATGTACAGCGGGCCGGTGGCGCCGCTGCGGGAGGTTGAGGGCGCGCTGCTGGCTTCGCCGCTGGCTTCCGGTTTTCAGCTTATGAAAACCGAGTATGAATGGCGCGACCTCTCTATCGTGGACATCATCGACCGCGGCTGCTCGAAGGGGGACGGGCTGCGGAGGTGGGCGGAGCGGCGCGGCATCCGCCGCCAGGAAGTGATGGCCGTGGGCGATAATTTCAACGACCGCGAAATGCTGGAATTCGCCGGGCTCCCGGTGGTCATGGGCAACGCCGTCGGCGATCTGCTGTCGAATGGCTGGGAAGTGACCGGCCACTGCGACCAGGCCGGCCTGGCCGAGGCCATCGAGCGCTGGCTCCTGTGATTGCGGATTTCGGATTGCGGATTGGGGATTGAGTGAGACAATGGTGTGGATGGGGACCGATCCGAGGGCGAAGAACCCGGCGCACAGCAGGCGGTTAAGCGCCTTGCGCCGCTGCCGGCCCTTGTGGCTTGTTCTGCTGGCCGCCACGCTGGCGCCGGCGGCCGAACAAGCGGTGCTGCAGACCGGCTTCAGGGTCCGTGTCGAACGCCACGAGGCCAACGGCGACACTACCCGGCTGTTTCTGCCCGGCGGCGGCGTCGTGGACGTCAGGAGCAGCGACATCCGGGGCTTCGAGCAGGAGGAATACACGCCGCCCCCGCCCGCGCCGCCCAGCCAGGAACAGGAGGCCGCGGCAGGCTCCGGCCTCGAGGGCATCGTGCGCGCTTCCAGCGACCGCCACGGGCTGGATCCCGACCTGATTCATAGTGTCATTCGGGCGGAATCGGCCGGCAACCCGCGCGCCGTGTCGGCGAAAGGCGCCGGCGGCCTGATGCAACTGATGCCCGGCACGGCCCGCACGCTCGACGTGCAAGACGTCTTTGACCCGGCGCAGAATGTGGAAGCGGGCACGCGCTATCTGC
>JAPKYU010000257.1 GCA_026394175.1 Acidobacteriota bacterium
CAAGGTTCTTCCGGCCTCCCCCTGCGCGCAGAACAAGCAAGGACGCCTATCACCACCGCATCAACCGAGCTTGGCCAGACGGTTCTCGACGTCCGCCTTCATCTTGTCTATGAAACCCAGGATGTAGCCGGCAACCGGCAGGCTGGGGTCTTCGACCAGCGGTGTGAGATCCATGGCGAAGGTGAGCGCCGTTTCCACGTCGGTAGCGTGGGAGGCGAAGTACGTGGCGTGCGCCAGGCGCCGGCCGGTGGTCGCCAGGTCGTAGCGCTTACCTCCGCTCACCTGGGAGTCGAACAGCCCTACCAGAGAAGAGGCCATGTTGGGCAGGGCGGAAACCGGCAGCACCTGCTTGTCTTCATCGGGCAGCCAGTCGAGGTCGCGCCAGACCTCGCAGCCGTAAACCTTCTTCGGCCTGCACTCGTGCCGCAACTCCCGCAGGACTGCGATGGCCCGCAGTGCTGTTCCCACGTGGGTATCGTGCTTGTCGGCGAGGTTGTGCAGGTAGACGACTCCCGGTTTTGCGGCGCGGAAGATGGCGGCCAAGTCCTCGCCAACGCCGGTCTGCCTGGCGTCCTTCACAGCCGAGCTGGGGTGGCCGAGCTGAATCTGGCAGGCGTACTCGCCCACGTACGCCGCCTTGCGCTGCTCGCGCCGGCGGACCTGCTGCATCTCCTCATCGGTGTAGTGGCCATAGAGGCCGGCGCGCGGGCTGCCGGCGCCATTGGTCACCACCACCCCCGTGAACCAACGGTCGCTGCGGCCGAAACACTCGGCGATGCCATGGTAAGCCATGATCTCGATGTCGTCCTGGTGCGCGGCGACGCACAGGTGCGTGGTCCTGGCCAACGCGGCGGCGGGGTCGAGACCGTCGGGAACGAACAAATCGGCATGGGGATTATGAAATTGCATGACGCGACTCTGGTTTGTGCAGGCGCGGCAGGCTGGCGGCAGCCACCGCCTGGCCATGCCGTTTCTCCTTTTCACCCTGGGTATGAACTCTGATCCGCTCCGCCAGTTCCGGGAACTCGCCTTTCAGCACCTCGCCGGCAAACGAGAGGATGAGGTTGCCGCCCTCGCCGGTCATCACCCGGCCCAGCACCAGCAGGTTGGAAATCTCGTAGAAATCCATGAAATGCGCGATGGTGTAGCCGAAAAACACCCCGATGGTCTGGTAGATCCTGCGGGCGCGTTGGTCGCCCGCGGCCATCAGTTTCTGCACCTCCGCCAGTTTGACAGCCAGGGGCATTCCCCCGGGCAGATCAATGCCGGAGGCGGGCAACAACCGCGCCACGGCTTGTTGCGAGAAGTACTGCACGCCGACGCCTTGGTCGCCGGACCATTCGTCCACCGGTGCGTTGTCGCGGTAATCGACGGGGGCAAACGCCAGCTCGTTCAGCCAGTT
The DNA here is from genome assembly GCA_026394175.1 of Acidobacteriota bacterium. GTDB lineage: Bacteria > Acidobacteriota > Terriglobia > JAJPHL01 > JAPKYU01 > JAPKYU01. The sequence goes on from JAPKYU010000257.1 coordinate 1,403, forward strand.
GGTGATGTTCCCCTGGGGGGTCACGTACCCGGCCGCCAGGCTGCTGCCCATGGCGACTCCCAGGACCGAGTTGTCGTTGAGGGCCATGGATCCGGCCAAAGCGGTGACCTCGCCGTCATTCACCACTTGGAACGGAATCCCGCCCCACGCCGCCTGCAATTCAAGAAACAAGCGCCGGACGCGGCTGTTGAACAGGCCCGGAGGAACGCTGCGGAACAGGCTGGCGATACGGACTTCGTTGTTCACGTATACGCCGGCCGAACTGCCGCCAATGGCATCCACGCGCGGCAACTTCGCCGCCGCGCGCTGGAGCGAGGCGTTGATGCCGTCGAAATGGTATTGCGGGTCGGCCTGCGCGCTGGGGTCCCACGAGACCTCTTCGCTGAACACCACCTCACCGTCGATCAGGGCGGCGGACTTTCGATCGCTGGCGCCCAGATCGAAGCCGATGCGGCACCCGTCGAAGTTGCGCCCCATATCCGTACCCTTCTCCCTGGCTTCCGGAGCACGGTCGTAGCCGGTCTGTTCCACCACCATGGGGTGGTCGTAAACGCTTTCGCCCATGAAGTGGTAGTCGAAGGCACGCTGGCCCGCCGGCGAATAAACGCCGCGGATGAAACTGGCGATTTCAGGCGGCCCGGCGATGGTCACCTTGTAGCCGCCCTTCTGCCACAGCAGCATTTTGATCAAGCGCTCGACGTAGCGCTCGTTGACCGCGATGCTGGCTCCCTGGTGTGGTAGAACCGCGGTCCGGTAGACGGAAACCGAGCCGTCTCTGCGCTCCAGGGCGATGGTCAGGGACTGCGGGTCGCCGCTCTCCCGCACCAGAGCGCGAAATGCCCGGTTCCACAGGGCCGCCGGAACGAACCCCGGATCGAGCGCCGGTCGCAACCTCGGGGCTGTGTTCACCAAATCAGGCATCTTTTATCCAAGACTCCGCTTTCCCAAAAACTTCCAGTGCTGGGTTTCGGTGAAAGTATACACTCGCCCGCGGCGGCGTGAGCCTGGGATGGAATTTTCAAGGATTTGGCGTCCCCAGGATATGCCGATCACTGCCCCCGGTCCTGCTGACTCACAGCCGCGATTTGCTTTCTGATGTGCCCCGCCAGCACCACGGTGGATTCCCACTCTGAGTCAGAACCAGCGGTAAGCGTCTTTGCGGTGGCCGACGAATTCAACTTTGATCAGACGCTGGCCTTCGAAGACCGAATAGACGAGCCGGTAGTCTCGTGCAATCCGAATGCGGTAGCGGAGACTGACTCTGGATCTTTGCCCCTTCAGCTTTTTGCAGCCTCGCGGAAAGGGATCGGAGCCAAGACGGGCGATTTCCTGAAAAACCCGCGCGCGGATGTCTTCTGGGAGCCTGGATACGTCTTTTTCGACCGAGCTGCGGTATTCAACGTTCCAGCTCATGGCTGAATTTCTTGAACAGCTTCTCTATTGGGTGGGTCGGCTCCAAGCTCCTGGCGTCGCACACCAAGTTCAGCGCCTCGTCTTCACTGAGGGGGCTCTTCTTATAGGGCGTCCTGGCTCGCTTGAGAACTGCCCGTACGCCGGGCACAGCAGCAATAGGCCGCATTTGCGGAAACGGGTGCAGGTGTTCAGCGGTCACCGGCACGGGGTTTTTGATCCTGCGCCTCGGGCTACCGTGTGTACGAGTCGGCTTCTGCAATCCCCGCATCTTGGCTCGAGTATACCCCAAAGCCTTGCAGTGCGGCTCCCTGTTTTCGGGGGAGCCTTTGCGGGCCCGTCCGTCCCGCCCTGGGGGCGCGCCGGCCGCAAACGTCGAATCGGGTTGCCGACGAAAACAAGAAAGCCCTTCCGGCCGAGAGGAACCTGCAAGATTCCTGAGGGTGGCGTCCCCAGGGGGATTCGAACCCCCGTTACCGCCGTGAAAGGGCAAAGCCCGGCTCTGGCACGGATTGACAAGGGCTTGCATGGATGCGCAAACAGCCAATGTTTATGCGGGTTCCAAGCACGTTCGCTGTTGCACAGGCAGACATGGGGTGACACCCGTTTGCACGCATCCGCGTTACCGTGGCGTTACCAGAAATCCGCTTCTGCGGGCACGCCGTCGCTCTG
>JAPKYU010000224.1 GCA_026394175.1 Acidobacteriota bacterium
TGGCCACCGGCGGGATGCTGGCCAAACTGCACTCGGCCGCGGCCGCCGTGGCCAAGGGCGTGCCCCAGGTGGAGATTGCGCCGTGCCGCCAGCCGCGCATTCTGCGGCGGCTGCTGGGCGGGGAAGCTGCGGGTACCGTCATCCGGCCCCTTTCGCCCACGGGAGCGGCCCATGTCCAGTAGCAAAGCCTTCAGGCTGTGCGAGGCCCAGACACAGCCTGAAGGCTACGCTACTGTGCACAGCCTGAAGGCTATGCCACTATGACTGACCTGCTGATCCGCAAGGCGCGCCCCTCCGACGTTGCGGCCATGCTGGAGCTGATCAACGGCTACGCGCGCACCGGGCTGATGCTGCCGCGCACCGAGTTCGAGATGTGCGAGAACATCCGCGATTTCTCGGTGGCGCTGCGCGGCGGCCAACTGGCCGGCTGCGGGGCGCTCCACTTCTACACCCCGAAGATGGCCGAAGTGCGCTCGCTGGCCGTCTCCCAGCACGTGAAATCGGCGGGCGTCGGCCGCCGCCTGGTGGAGAGCCTGGTGGAAGAGGCGCGCCAGTACGGCCTCGATGTCGTATTCGCCTTCACCTACGTGGCGCAGTTTTTCCAGAAGTGCGGCTTTCAGCCGGTGGACCGCGGCTCGCTCCCGCTGAAGGCCTGGAAGGACTGCATCCGTTGCCCGCGCTTCAACTCCTGCGACGAGGTCCCGGTCGTTCACCTGATTTCCGAGGAAGCCCGGGCCAGGGAGAACGGCGTGGAAAACGGACTGATTCACCTTTCCAGTTACATCTCCCATGGGCCGGAAGTCGAGGACGAACCGGTCCCTGTCCCCACCCCCGCCTCCACCGGCTTCCAAGGCCGGTGAGGAAGAACTCACCACAAAGACACAAAGGGCACCAAGTGCCACGAAGGGAGCCTTTGTGTTCTTGGTGCCTTTGTGGTTTTGCACACACCCCTTGTTACCATCGCAGGTTCGGTTTACGGTGGAAGTGAGTATGAATACCGAACAAGTTTGGGATGCGTTTCGCCGCTGGGGCCACCTCGAGGCCGCCATCGATCCGCTGGGGCGGCTGAAGGCCATGTCCCACCCGGAGCTGGAGGTCGAGGGCCAGGCCGCGGAACGGGCGCGCGCCGTCTACTGCCGCTCGATCGGCGTCGAGTTCATGCATATTCCCTATCCGGACCGCGTCGGCTGGATCGCCGAGCGGATGGAATCGCCGCGGGCGGAGCCGGACCGGGTGCGCGTGCTGGAGCAGCTTGTGCGGGCCGAGACTTTCGAGCAGGTCCTCCAGCGCCGTTATATCGGGACCAAGCGCTATTCGCTGGAAGGCTCCGACGCGCTGATCCCGCTGCTTTTCGAGGTGCTGGAAGGGGCGGCCGAGCAGGGCGCCGAGCAAGCCATCATCGGCATGAGCCATCGCGGGCGGCTGAACGTGATGATGTGGGTGGTGGGCAAGCCGGCGCTGGACATCTTCGCCGCCTTCGAAGACGTGGACCCGCGCAGCGTGCTGGGCAGCGGCGACGTGAAGTACCACGTCGGCGCCACCGGCGCGTACCTGGCCGAGAACGGCCGCCAGATTCGCATTTCCCTGGTGTCGAACGCCAGCCACCTGGAAGCGGTCGATCCGGTGCTGCTGGGCCGGGCGCGCGCCAAGCAGGAGCATTTCGCGGAACACGGCGCGGCCCGCGTGCTCCCCATCCTGCTGCACGGCGATGCCGCGTTTGCCGGCCAGGGCATCGTGGCCGAAAGCCTGAACCTGGCCGACATCCCCGGTTTCTCGGTGGGCGGCACGGTGCATGTGATCGTCAACAACCTGATCGGCTTCACCACCACGCCGCCCGTCTTGCACTCATCCCGGTACGCCTCCGACGTCGCCCGGCGGCTGCCGATCCCCATCTTCCACGTGAACGGCGAAGACCCGGATGTGGTGATCCAGGTGGCGCGCATGGCGCTGGACTACCGCTATGCGTTCTCCAGCGACGTGGTCGTGGACCTGATCGGCTACCGGCGGCACGGCCACAGCGAAGTGGACGACCCCACGGTGACCCAGCCGCTGCTTTACCGGCAGGTGCTCGACCGGCCGCCCCTGTGGCGGTTGTACGCCGGGGCCGCGGGGCTGGACTTGGCGGCCATCGAGGAAATGCGCCGGCACGTTCGCGGGGAACTGGAGGCCGAGCAGGAAAAGGCCCGGGAGCTGAGCGCGGCGCCGGTGCTGCGCACGCTGCCCGCTTACTGGTCCGGGTACGCCGGCGGGCCGTACGATCCGGCCTTCGAGGTCGATACCGGCGTGCCGCGGGAGCGGCTGGCAGACATCGCCAACCGCATCTCCAGCGTCCCGGAGGGCTTCCACGTGCACCCCAAGGTCAAGCGGCTGCTGGCGGAGCGCCGGCGCATGGGCAACGGCGCGCAGCCGGTGGATTGGGGCATGGCCGAGGCGCTGGCCTTCGGCTCGCTGCTGTGGGAGGGCACGCGGGTGCGGCTCAGCGGGCAGGACAGCCGCCGCGGCACTTTCAACCAGCGGCATTCCGTCCTGATCGACGTGAGCAACGAGCAGGAATGGGCTCCGCTGGCGCACCTGCACCCCGGGCAGGCGGTTTTCGAGCCTTACGACACGCCGCTGTCGGAAGCCGCGCCGCTGGGCTTCGAGTTCGGTTTCAGCCGCGACTTCCCCGAGGCCCTGGTGCTGTGGGAAGCGCAGTTCGGCGATTTAGCCAACGGCGCGCAGGTGATCATCGACCAGTTCGTCAGCGCCACCGAGGACAAGTGGGGGCTGCTGTCCGGGCTGGTGCTGCTGCTGCCGCACGGCTACGAGGGCCAGGGGCCGGAGCACTCCAGCGCGCGCCTGGAGCGCTTCCTGCAGCTTGCCGGCGAGGACAACCTCCAGATCTGCCAGCCCTCCACCGCGGCGCAATATTTCCACCTGCTGCGGCGGCAGGCGCTGCGGAAATGGCGAAAGCCCCTGGTCGTCTTTACGCCCAAGGGCATGCTGCGCCACCCGCGGGCCGTCTCGCCGCTGGAGCCCTTCACGAGCGGCCGGTTCCTCACCGTGGTGCCCGACCGCGAGGTTTCGGAAGCCACACGCATCCTGATCTCGACCGGCAAGGTCGTTCACGAGCTGCGCGCCGAGCGGGACCGCCACGCCGATCGCGCGACGGCGGTGATTGCGCTGGAGCAACTCTACCCATTCCCGGAGCGCGAGTTGGAGGAGGAAATCAACCGCCACGGGGCGGCGCGCGAGATTGTCTGGGTGCAGGAGGAGCCGGCCAACATGGGGGCGCTGTTCTTCGTGGCGCCGCGCCTGGATCGCCTGGGCGGCAGCCGGCACTTCCGCTCCATCAAGCGCTCGGCCAGCGCCAGCCCGGCCACCGGCTCGATGAAAGCGCACGCCCTGGAGCAGGCCGCGCTGCTGGCCCTGGCCTTCACCCGCCTGGAAGCCGCATAACCGGCATAAGCGCCGCCGATCAAACTGGCGAACGAACGCGGCACAAGCTGGCCGGTATGACCGTCGCCGGCGCGGCGTTTTCCACACAACCGGCCGTGCGGGATAAGTCTTGACTTATATAATGTGCGCCTTAGGGAGATCCAGGAGGAAGACAATGCCCAAGACGACCAGGTTCAGTGAGCTCCGGGCGAAGATGTCGCCGCAGGCACAGGCCGAGGTCCAGCGCCGCGTGAACCAAGAGCTCAAGGAAATGCCATTGCACAAGCTCCGTGCCGCACGTCAGCTAACGCAGCAGCAGATCGCGCAGACGCTGGACATGACACAGGCCGCGGTTTCGCAACTCGAGAAGCGCACCGATATGTACCTCAGCACGCTCGAAAACTTCGTTGAAGCTATGGGCGGACGGCTTGAACTGTATGCCGTCTTTCCTGATGGAAAGGTGAGACTGGAGCGTCCAGCGTCCTAATCTCAGGCAGTGAGCCTCTCCGGCAGCCGGCACTTCCGCTCCATCAAGCGCTCGGCCAGCGCCAGCCCGGCCACCGGCTCGATGAAGGCGCACGCGCTGGAGCAGGCCGCGCTGCTGGCCCTGGCCTTCACCCGCCTGGAAGCCGCATAGGCGCGAACCTGCCGCCGCCACGCCGGTGCGCGCCGCGCCCTTCGTTGACGCCTCCACCGGCTCCGGTCTACAATTTTATGGTCTTGCCTGGACTGATTCGAGTTTCCACCATCGCCTACCTGAACACGGTTCCGCTCACCCGGAGCCTGCTTCGGCAGCCTCCGGAGGGAATGGAGTTCCACTTCAGCGTTCCTTCGCGATGCGCCGAGGAACTGGCCGGCGGACAGGCCGACATCGGGATCATTCCGTCGATCGAATACCAGCGGATCCCGCGCCTGTCGGTGCTGGCCGGGCCGTGCATCGCCAGCCGGCGGCGGGCGCGCAGCATCTTGCTGTTATCGCGGGCGCCGCTCGAGGAAATCCGGACGCTGGCGGCGGACACGTCCTCGCGGACCTCCGTGGCCCTGGCCCAACTCCTGCTGGGCTGCCGCTACAACCGGCAGGTGCGCCTGGTGGCGCACGCCCCCGATCCCGCGGCCATGCTGGACGACTGCCAGGCCGCGGTCATCATCGGCGACCCGGCCTTGCTCTATTGGCAACGGCCCCTGGCGGGCGTCCGCATCACCGACCTGGTTGAGGAATGGCGCGCCTGGACGGGACTGCCGTTCGTCTTTGCCTTCTGGGCCGCCTGTGAGGCAGTGGCTTCACCCGAGCTGGCCCGGACTTTTTGCGAGGCGCGCGACCGGGGACTCGCGGCGGTCGATGAAATCGTCGCGGAAGAAGCGGCGCCCCGAGGCTTGCCCGCGGAGGTCGTTCGCGAGTACCTGACCGGCAACGTGCATTACCATCTCGATGCCGAGTGTCTCGCCGGCCTGGAGCGCTTCTACTCGCTGGCCGCCGAGCACGGCCTGATTGACGGCGTCCGGGAACTGCGCCTGGTGGCCCCGGCCGCCGCCGAAACGGGACGCAGATGAACGGGGACAGAATGGGACGCAGATAAACGCAGATTGATCAACCGTCAGATCTGCGTGTATCTGCGTCCTGTTTCCGGTTTTTCTGAGAATGACCGAAGCTGAAGCCATCGATCTGTTTGGAAGCGATGACCTGCTGGGGATCGGGCAGGCCGCCGATGCCGCGCGCCGCCGGCTGCATCCCGAGGGCGTGGTCACCTACATCATCGACCGCAACATCAACTACACCAACATCTGCACGGACTACTGCAGCTTCTGCGCCTTCTATCGCCCGCCGGGGTCGGAGGAAGGCTATGTCCTGTCACGGGAAGAACTGTTACGGAAGATCGAGGAGACGGTAGAGTTGGGTGGAACCGGGGTGCTCATGCAGGGCGGGCATCACCCGGAGCTGAAGATCGAGTGGTATGAGGGCATGCTGGCCGCGGTCCGCGAGCGCTTCCCGGGCCTGCAACTGCATTGCTTCTCGGCGCCGGAAATCCTGAACATTGCCGAGGTCAGCGGGCTCGAGGTACGCGACACCATCGCCCGCCTGCACGATGCCGGCCTGGACTCCATCCCCGGGGGCGGCGCGGAGATCCTCGACGATGAAGTCCGGCGGCGCATCAGCCGGCTCAAGTGCGACACCGAGGAGTGGCTGGGGGTGCACCGCACCGCGCACCTGCTCGGCCTGCGCACCACGGCCACCATGATGTTCGGCTGCGGCGAGACGCACGCTCACCGCGTCCGCCACCTGGCCCGCATTCGCCGCCTGCAAGAGGAGACGGACGGATTCACGGCCTTCATCCCCTGGATGTTCCAGCGGGCCAACACCGCGCTCGGAAAATCGGTGACGCACGAGGCCACCGCGGTGGACTACCTGAAGACGCTGGCCATCTCGCGCCTCTTCCTCGATAACGTCCGGAACGTGCAGGCCTCCTGGCTGACGCCGGGGCTGAAACTCGGGCAGATCGCGCTGCGCTTCGGCGGCAACGACCTGGGCAGCATCCTGATCGAGGAAAACGTGGTGTCGGCGGCCGGCTGCCACAACCGCACCAACGAGGAGGAATTGCGCCGCGTCATCCGCGATGCCGGCTTTCGTCCCGTGCAGCGCGATTCGCTATACCGCCTCTATTTCCTGAAGTAGCTATCCGCTGGGAACTCGCCACAGAGACACAGCGCGGCTATAGCCGCAACCAAACAGTGACATTGGGCGGCGCGTCGGGGGCACATCTGCGTGGTGGCTACCTGCGGCCGCGGGTCTTGAAGACCAGCGGCGTGCCCGGAAAACCGAAGCGCCGCCGCATCTGGTTCTCCAGGAACCGTTCGAACGCGGGGTGCAGCTTCTCCGGCCGGTCGGTGAACAGCACGAAGGTGGGCGGCCGGACTGCGGCCTGCGTCAGGTAGAAAATCTTGATTCTCTTCTGGGCCGGCACCGGAGCGCGCTCCAGGTTGAGGCCGGCGAAGAAGCGGTTTAATTCGCCGGTCGGAACGCGGTGCGCGCGCGCCTCTCCCACCTCGTGGATGTTGCGCAGCAGTTTCTCGGCGTTCCAGCCTGTGGCCGCGGACAAGAACTGCATCGGCGCGTAGTCGAGGAAGGACACTTCGCGGCGCAGACGCTCCGCGATTTGCCCCGCCTGATGGAGCTTGTCGGCAACCAAGTCCCACTTGTTGGCGACCAGGACCAGTCCCTTGCCGTGCTGGTGGGCGTAAGTGGCGATGGCCGCGTCCTGCGAGGTAGCCCCCTCGGTGGCGTCGATCAGCAGCAAGGCCACGTCGCTGAGGCGGATGTGGCGCTGGGCCATGACCACGCTCAGCTTCTCGGCCATCTCGCGCGTCTTGCTCTTGCGCCGGATGCCGGCGGTATCGACCAGGCGCAGCCGGCCGGCTATGGGCGATTCCACCAGCAGGTCCACGGCATCGCGGGTGGTGCCGGGCAGCGGAGTCACGATGGCGCGCTCTTCGCCGGCCAGCAGGTTCAGCAGCGTGGACTTGCCGACGTTGGGCTTGCCGATGATGGCCACCCGGATTTCGGCCGCTTCCGGCTCGGCGACCGCTTCCGGCTCGCCGGCAGGGAAGCCGGCGGTCAGCTCATCGAGCAGCTCCGCGACGCCGGCGCCGTGCTCGGCGGAAATGAAAAACAGCCGGCCCACGCCCAGCTCATGCCACTCCTGCATGTGGGCTTCGAGCCGGAGGCAATCGGCCTTATTGACGGCCAGGGCCGGCGGCTTCCCCGCCTGGCGGAGCAGGCCCACCAGCTCGCGGTCGGTGGCCGTGATTTCAGCGCGCCCGTCCACCACCATCACCACCTGGTCGGCCTCCCTAACGGCCACCACGGCGTGCTTGATGACCTGGCGCGGAATGATCTCGCTCTGGCCGGGAAGCATTCCTCCGGTGTCCACCACTTCGAACATCTTTCCCTGCCATTCGGCCCGGCCATAGATCCGGTCGCGGGTAATGCCCGGCTGGTCGCCGACAATGGCGCGCCGGCTTCCGGTGATGCGGTTGAACAGCCTGGACTTGCCCACGTTGGGCCGGCCGACGATGGCAATTAAAGGAAGCTTCACTGTCGCTATGCTATCCTGCTCGCAGCTTTCAGCTATCAGTTCTCAGCTATCAGCTTTGGCCTGCGGCAGTCGAGGCTGATAGCTGATAACTGACAGCTTCTATTATGCGGTATTACCCCGCGTTTCTCGATGTGCGAGGCAAGCGCTGCCTGGTGGTGGGCGGCGGAGGGGTGGCCGCGCGGAAAGCCAGGGCGCTGGTTGCCGCCGGCGCCATGGTACGGGTGGTGGCGCCCGAGATCAGCCGGGAGCTGCGGCGCGCCGCGGGCCTCGAGTGCCGGCAGGCGCGGTACTCGGCGCGGCAGTTGCGCGGCGTGTGGCTGGTGGTGGCGGCCACGGACGATCCGCTGGTGCAGCAAGCGGTGTGGCGGGACGCCGCGCGCCGCGGCCTGCTGTGCAATGTGGCCGACGTCCCGGCCCGCTCGAATTTCATGGTTCCGGCCGTGGTCAGGCGCGGCGGGTTGCAGATCGCGGTTTCCACCGGCGGCGGCTCCCCGGCGCTGGCCCGCCGCCTGCGCCGTGAACTGGAGAAGAGCGTGGGCCGCGAATACGCGGCCCTGCTCGAATTGCTGCGGGCGCTGCGGCCGCGCGTGATGGCCGAGGTGCCCGCTCCCGAGCGCCCCCGCGTCTTTTCCGCCATGGTCAATTCCGCGGCGCTCGACCTGCTTCGGGCCGGCCGCCGCCGCGACGCCCGCCGTTTACTGGAGGGATTCATTCACCACAAAGGCACAAAGAACACAAAGCTCACAAAGAACACGCAGTGAGTCTCTTTGTGCATCTTTGTGAGCTTTGTGTCTGTGTGGTGAAGTGTTCCATGCGAGTGACTGACAAACCCGCGAGCATGCGGTCGTTCTTTGGGCCGGGCGGGTGGCTGGCCGGCCACCACCCCAACTACGAGTTCCGGCCCGGCCAACTGGAAATGGCCGAGTTGGTCCAGACCGCGTTCCGCGAGAAGCGGCACCTGCTGGTCGAGGCCGGGACCGGCACCGGCAAGACGCTCGCCTACCTGGTCCCGGCGCTGCTCAGCGGCCGCCGTGTTGTTGTCTCCACCTTCACCAAGAACCTCCAGGAGCAGCTCTTCTTCAAAGACATTCCGTTTCTTGGCCGGCACCTGGGCGGGGAGATCCGGGCCTGCTACATGAAGGGCCGCAACAATTACTTGTGCCGGCAAAGGCTGTACGAGGCGGCGCGGCAAGGGGCGCCGGAGGAGATCGAGCAACCGGGCGAGCTGGCCATGATCGGGGAATGGGAGCCGCACACCCAGACCGGCGACCGCGCCGAGCTGCCGGGCCTGCCCGACCACAGCACGCTGTGGCCGCGCCTGGATGCCCGCCGTGACACCTGCCTGGGCCAGAAGTGCCCGCAACTGGACCGCTGCTTCCTCACCGAGATGCGCCGGCGCGCCCTGGAGTCGGACCTGGTGATCGTCAACCATCACCTGTTCTTCGCCGACCTGGCGCTGAAGCAGCGTGACGCGCCGGGCCTGGGCATTATCCCCGACTACAGCGCGGTGATCTTCGACGAGGCCCACGAGATCGAGGAGGTCGTGTCCCAATACTTCGGGGTGAGCGCCAGCAGCTACCGGGTCGAGGACCTGGCGCGCGACTGCGAGGTGGTTCTGCGCGTCCACCAATGCGGCTCGCCGGAGCTGTTTCAGGCCGCCGCCCGCATGCGCGAGCGGGTGGGGTTCCTGTTCGGGCTGCTGGCCGGCGAGGACGGCCGCGCCGCGTTCGACAATCGTTCTGAGTTTGTGGAGCGGCACGCCACGGCCTGGGTGTCGGCCGCCGGATCGCTGGAGGCCCTGGGCTCGGCGCTGGCCGCGATGCCGGAGAAGCCGGAGGAGGTCCATCGCCTGGTGGGCCGGGTGGCCGAGCTGCGGCGCGACCTCTCGTTCCTGCTCGAGGAAACCAGCCGGGCCTATGTCTACTGGGTGGAGCGGCGGGGCCGGGGCATCTTCCTGCAGGCCACGCCCATCGACGTGGCGCCCATTCTTACCGGGACGCTGTTCGAGCAGGTGGAGGCCTGCGTGCTCACCTCGGCGACCCTGTCGGTGGCCGGCAGCTTCGAATACATCCGCCGGCGGCTGGGGGTGCGCTACGGGCGTGAGCGGGCGCTGGATTCGCACTTTGACTACGGACGGCAGGCGCTGCTGTACCTGCCATCCGGCCTGCCGGACCCGCGCCGCCCCGACTTCAGCACCAAAGCGGCGGAGGAAGTGTGCCGCATCCTGGAAGCCACGCGGGGCCGCGCCTTCGTCCTGTTCACCAGCTACCAGCAAATGAACCAGGTGTATGAGTCGGCCGCCCCGCGGCTCCGTTTTCCGTTGCTGCTGCAGGGAACGGCGCCGCGCTCGGCCCTGCTGGAGCGCTTCCGGACGCTCCAGAACGCGGTGCTGTTCGCCACCAGCAGCTTCTGGCAGGGCGTGGATGTCCCGGGCCAACAGTTGAGCTGCGTGATCATCGACCGGCTGCCGTTCGCCGTCCCCACCGATCCGGTGGTGGCCGCGCGCTCGCGCCTGCTGGCCGAGGAAGGCGGCAACCCCTTCCTCGACTACCAGGTTCCGCAGGCCGTGCTGGCGCTGAAGCAGGGATTCGGCAGGCTGATCCGCAGCCGCTCCGACCGCGGCATTTTGGCCATCCTCGACAGCCGCATCCTGACCAAGAACTACGGTACAATTTTCCTGGAGAGCCTTCCCGGCTATCGCGTCACGCGCGATGTGTCGGAACTCGAGCGGTTCATGGCGAATTCGCCCGGATAAGTGCGCGGCAAATGTGCCGCGAGCGTAAGCGAGCGGTTGCAGGCCAGAGGACCGCTCCCTGATCCCGCATGGCGGGACGGCACGGTTGCTGAATCGCTATGAGCGGGAGCAGCTAAACGCATGTTCGAAGTCACCGTTGAAGATACGTTCGCCGCGGGCCACGCCCTGCGCGGGTACCGCGGCAAGTGCGAGAACCTGCACGGTCACAATTACCGTGTGCGTCTGGCGTTGCGCGGGCCGCAACTGGATTCGATCGGTCTGCTGTTCGATTTCAAGGACATGAAACGGATCCTCAGCGAGATCGCCGAGCGCCTCGACCATCATCACCTGAACGACCTGGCGCCCTTCGATCGATTGAATCCTTCGGCTGAGAACATAGCGAGGTACTTTTACGACGAGACGGCGCGGCGGCTGGCTGAGCTGAAGCCGGAACACGGCGTGCGACTGGCCTCGGTGACCATCTGGGAGACCGATACCACGACGGCCACGTACACCGGGGAGTAGGCAGAGGGCAGGAGGCAGGAGGCAGGAGGCAGAAGGCAGCCGCACTTGGAACTTTGAACTTGGAACTTAAAAAAGCGGTGGTGCTGTTGAGCGGCGGCATGGATAGCTGTGTCACCGCCGCGGTGGCGCGCGCCGATGGCTACCGGCTGGCCCTGCTGCACAGCGACTACGGCCAGCGCACCGAGGGGCGCGAGCGCCGCGCCTTCCAGGAGATGGCCGATTACTTCGGCGCCACCGAGCGGCTGGTCGTTGAGCAGCGCTACCTGGCGCAGATCGGCGGCTCCAGCCTGACCGACGAGCACATCCCGGTCAGCCTCGCCAATCTCGATTCGAAAGAAATCCCTTCCAGCTACGTGCCCTTCCGCAACGCTCATTTCCTGTCGGTGGCGGTTTCCTGGGCCGAGGTGATCGGGGCGGAGAGAATCTACGTCGGCGCGGTCGCTGCCGACAGCTCCGGCTACACCGACTGCCGGCCGGAGTACTACGAGACGTTCCGGCGGCTGGTGCGGGCCGGCACCCGCCCGGAAACGCGCATGGAAATCGTGGCGCCCCTCATCTCGCTGCACAAGCATGAGATCGTGAAGAAGGGGATTGAACTGGGCGCGCCTCTTCAATTAAGCTGGTCCTGCTATCAAAGCAGCGAAAGGGCCTGCGGAGTCTGCGATAGCTGTGCGCTTCGCTTACGTGCATTTGAGCAGGCCGGGGTGGAAGATCCGATTTCATACCTGTAGGGGCGGCCTGTGTGGCTGCCCGTCGATGAGCGGCCACCGAGCCCAGACGGGCGGACATAGGGGCCGACCCTACATCCCGGACATGGAGGAAACATGCTGAGACGGGCATTTTTGCTAATTGCCGCGCTGGTCATCGCGGCCTTCCTGGCGGCGGTTCCGGCGCGCGCCCAGTTCGGTTCCATCGAAGGCGACGTGAAGGATCAAGAGGGCAACCCCATGGTCGGTGCACAGATCCTGATTGAGCGCATCGACATCAAGGGGAACTACAAGTGCAAGTCAGACAGAAAGGGCCATTATTTCCACGGCGGTCTGCCGCTGGGCAACTATACCGTGACGCTCGCCGACGCCAGCGGCAAGACGCTGGATCTGGTGAAGGGCGTGCGCACGCGGTTGGGCGACAGCCAGATGGTGAATTTTGACCTGAAAGCCAGGCAGCAGCGCGCCGCGGCCCAGCAGGCTGGCATCGCGCCGAAGCAGCAGGCGTTCGGCGTCGGCGGCGGGCAGGAACTGACCAAGGAACAGCGCGCCCAGATTGAGGCGGCCATGAAGCAGCGCGAGGCCGTGCGCCAAAAGATGGAGAAACTGCAGAAGAACTACGGCGCCGGTATGGAGGCCATGAAGACGGCCGGCGACCAGGGGCTGCTGGCCGCCGCGCTCAACATCCCCGCCGGCACCACGCTGACCCCCGAGGTCCGCACCAAGATGGACGACAAGAAGTTCGAGCTGTGCAGCTCGGCGGCCACCGACTTCGAAGCGGCGGCCGAGGCGGCCAAGACCGACTCCAACGAGCACATCGTGCTGGCGCAATTGGCGGAAGCCCGCGTCTGCCAGGCCAAGGCCAAGCGCGGCCAGGAGGCCACCGACCTGTACAACAAGTCCATCGAAGCCTACCAGAAGGCCATCGCCCTGAAAGCCGATGACCCCTCCTACCACAATAACTACGCGCTGGCGCTGGTCAACGTGGGCAAGATGCCGCAGGCCCTGGAGGAACTGGGCAAGGCGGCGCAACTGGATCCGCCCGGCGCCGGCCGGTACTTCTACAACCTGGGCGCCGTGCTCACCAATTCCGGCCGCGCCAAGGAAGCCACCGATGCCTTCAAGAAGGCGACCGAAGCCGACCCCAAGTACGCCGATGCCTGGTACCAGCTTGGAGTCTCGCTACTGGCCGACGTCAAGCTCGACCAGATTACCGGCAAGAGCACCCCGGCGCCCGGAACACTGGAGGCGCTGCAGAAATACCTCGATCTGCAGCCCGACGGCGCGCACGCCGCGGAAGCCAAGGGCATGATCGAGGCCCTCGCCGGCACCGTGCAGACCCGGATCAAGTCCGAAAAGGCGGTTCCGGCAAAGAAGAAGAAGTGATATCGACGGTAGGCTGTAGGCTGCGAGCTGTGGGGCACAGCCTGCAGCCTGCGGCCTGTAGCCTGTTATGGTGCTTCTCCTCCGGGTCTTTCTCCTCGTCCTGCTGCTGTTCCTGCTGCGCTACCTCTTCCAGAGCTTGGTTACCCGGGCCAAGATTGCGCTGTTTGGCCGGCCAGCGGCCTCCGATCCGCCGCACAACGTAATTACCGGCCGGGCGCATAAGGACCCGCTCTGCGGCACCTACGTGGCCGAGGAACTGGCGATCAAAGCGACGGCGGCGGGGCAGGTGCACTATTTCTGCTCGCCGGAATGCCGCGACCGCTTTTTGAACGGACCTGGGACCTGAGACTTGGGACCGGCAGGCGATGCATTTGCTCCCAGTTCCCAAGTCTCAGGTCCCAGGTCTCAAGTCCCAAGTCTCAAGCCGCAGGTTGCAGGCGGCGGGAGCAGGTGGTAGCTTTTAGTTTGCACATGGCAGGAAGGGAAGCAGGCCCCACCTGTGACCTGCAACCTGTGCCCTGCAACCTGACCATGGCGGCGATTCCCGACAAGCTGTACTTCCGCATCGGCGAGGTCAGCGAGCTGACCGGCCTCGAGGCCTACGTGCTGCGCTTCTGGGAGAAGGAATTCCCGATGCTGCGGCCGGTGAAAAGCTCCACCGGGCACCGCATGTACCGCCGCAAAGACGTGGAGTTGCTGCTGGAGATCAAGCGGCTGCTCTATGGCGAAGGCTTCACCATCGAGGGGGCGCGCAAGAAGTTGCGAACCGAGACCGGCCAGCAGCGGCTGGCCTTCCCGAGCGCCAACCGCGAGAAGTTTTTGGCAGTTCGCCGCGAGCTCAGTGAGCTGCTGGACCTGCTGAAGAGGGGCAGCGCCGCTGCCAAGCGAGGCAGCGTCAACAAGGGATGAGGGCCGGCCCCGTGCCAACAATCCTGGTGACCAACGACGACGGCATCCACGCCGCCGGCATCGCTCCGCTGGAGGAGGCGCTGGCCGGCCTGGCCGATGTCTACACGGTGGCGCCCATGTGCGAGATGAGCGCCACCAGCCATTCCATCTCGCTGCGGCGTCCGGTACGCTTCGAGGAGGCGGGCCAGCGGCGCTGGGCCGTCGACGGCACGCCCGTCGATTGCGTCATCCTGGCCATTCACCGCCTGCTGCCGTTTCTGCCCGACCTGCTCATCTCCGGCATCAATTCCGGCGGGAATCTCGGCCGCAATGTGTATTACTCAGGAACTGTGGCGGCGGCCGTGGAGGGCACGCTGCACGGCGTGGACAGCATGGCCGTCTCGCTGTGCGGGCCTCCTTTCGATTTCGCCCTGGCGGCCTCTGTGGCCGCCCGGCTGGCCGGCGGCGTTCTGGAGAATCGCCTCCCCGAAGGCATTACGCTGAACGTCAACATTCCCGCCCGGTGGGCGGGTGGCATCCGCCTGTCGCGCATGGGCCGCAGCGCGGCCGAAGATCCGAGCCGCCATCGCGGCAACGGCGGCCAGGTGGTCGATCCCGCGCAACTGGGCTCACCCGCCGACCACCGCCTGACCACGCACGGCGCCGCCTGGCGCCCCCTGATCCTGCCCGGCAGCGATTACCAGGCGGTCCGGGACGGCTGCGTGGCCGTGACCCCGCTGGCCATCGACCGCAACGACGGCAACGCCCTGGAGTCGATTGCCGCCTGGCTGGTCCCTTAGCCGCAGATTGCGCAGATTCCGCAGATTTCATCTGTGCGATCTGCGGAATCTGCGGCTAAAAACTGCCCGCCCGCGCCTATACTGTCTGGCATGAGAACAACGACGAAAGCAGCCCTGGCCGCTCTTCTGGCCGGCGTTTTGTTCTGGGTTTCCCCGGCGCCCTTCCACGCGCAAAGCGCCGCCGGGGCGGCCGACGACGTCCAGGTGATCGAGGCCATGGTCCCGATGCGTGACGGCGTTCGCCTGCACACCGTGGTCTTTACCCTGAAAAGCGCGGCCGAGCCGCTGCCCGTCCTGCTCACCCGCACGCCCTACGGCGCTCCGGACGTGTCGCGGGCCGGCGCGGAACTGAAGCAACGCTATCAAAAGCGGCTGGAGGAAGAGGGCCTGATGCTCGCCTTTCAGGACATCCGCGGGCGCTACAAGTCGGAGGGCCAGTTCGTGATGATCCGGCCGCCGCGGGAAGCGGGCGACCCGCGGGCCATCGATGAAGGCACCGATGCCTACGACACCATCGAATGGCTGGTGAAGAACGTTCCGAATAACAACGGGCGGGTGGGCATGGCCGGTGTCTCCTACGGCGGCTGGCTGAC
>JAPKYU010000368.1 GCA_026394175.1 Acidobacteriota bacterium
CCTGAACCATTACCCGTGGGGCCCGGAAACCGGAGTGGACGGGCAATTTTTCAGGCTGGGCGCGGCGCCCATGGTCAAGTCCCCGGACACGGAGAACCCCGATCCCGGTTGCGTGACCATCGATGCCGCCGAGGTGTCGAACGCGAACTTCCCCTCGACGACCTGCGCGGCAGCTACGCAGATGGGCCGCGATTTTTTGTGCGGCTTGAATACGCGCTTCGGCGTGGATCCCACCAGCAACGCCTGCGCCAACGTGGAGGGGGCTGCCGATCTGACCCCGCTGCTAAAGGCCGACACCGATCCCGGCGCCGACGGCGTGTTGCAGGACTACGGCGTCGAGTACTGCGGCAATCAGCGGCGCGTGCTGACGGTGGCCGTCATCGATGATCCGGTGCTGTTGACGGTGCTCAATTTCCGGCAGTTCCTGCTCCAGAACAGCGATGGGCTGCTGGGTCTGAACGTGGCCGGGTCGCCGGCCGCGCCCGTCTATACCGCCCCGTTCCGGGCCGAGTACATCGGCTATGGGGCGCCGATCGCGTCGGGAGGCATTGGCGGGGCGTGCATGACCCTGCACCCCCTCTTAGTGGGGCCCGGACGGCCCGTGTTGCACGGCGTCATCAACAACGTGCAGTGAGCAGTAGGCAGTAAGCAGTAGGCAGTCAATGACCAGCACAAGGCAAGGCGCGGAGTCAGGAACGGATGGCGTGCTCGAAATCCGCAATCCGAAATCCGCAATCCGCAATCGAGGACAGGCCGCGGTCGAGACCGCCTTCGCCATCCCCCTGCTGCTGCTGATGATGTTCGGCGCATTCCAGGTGGCGCGGGTCTTCTGGGTGTATCACACGCTGCACAAAGCCGTGCGCAGCGGGGCCGGACTACTGTCGCGAACCAGCAAACTGAATTACTGCGATCAGTCCGATCCCATGTTCCTGAACGTGAAGAACTTTATTGTATACGGGAACCTGCAGGGGACCGGCGACCCGGTGGTGACCGGGTTGACGACCGACTCCATCTATTTCTACCCGGAACGGATTGCGCTTGATTCCACGGCGGTGGACGATTGCACGCCGTCCTGCGGCAACCCCAACAACGATCTTGACAGTTGCGACATCGGCGCCGGCGGGCGCGCCCCCGATTTCATTACTGTGAGCCTGGGACCGTCGGGCTTGCCGCTGGAGCTCCTGTTCCCCTATGTGCAGTGGACGACGATTAACCTGAAGGTATCGGTGCGAGTGCCGCTGACCGGAGGCTAGGAATTGCGGATTGCGGATTGCGGATTTCGGATTTCAGGCAGAACAGCGCGCCGGTGTGCCTCGGGCGGGCGCACTCCGCACTCCGCAATCCGCAATCCGCAATCCGGACAGGCGGCCTTCGAGACCGCGATTCTGTTCGCCGTGGTGCTGGTGCCGCTGACCTTCGGGCTCATGGTGGTGGCCGAGCTGGCCTGGACGTACCACAGCCTGGTGTCGTTGACCCGGCAGGGAGCCCGCTACGCCGCCACCCATTGCTATTTGGATGCGGCAGGCTCCAACGTGACCACCTGGATGCGGGCCAATTCGCCGCCGTTCATCGATCGCCAGCAGTTGGGCGGCAGCGCGGAGATCCAGGTCAGCTACTGGATGCACGACCTGACCGACCCCACCAATCCGGGCATGTTGCCGTTCGAGTGCGGGGGCGACGCCTGCACGCCGGCCTGCCAGCCCGATTCGGTGACGGTCAGCGTCAGCGGCTACCGGTTCACCCACCTGGTCACCTTGATCGGCATGCAGCCCATCCAGGTGCCCAGCTTCGCCACCACGGTGGAGATCGAGAGCCTGGGCGGCTACCAGGACTTGGACACGCCGACTTCATTACCCTGAGGAGGAGTGACAAGTGACGAGTGACAAGTGACAAGTTCTCAGTTATCAGTTCTCAGTCCATCGACCGCCACGGATCCGGCAACTGTAAACTGATGATGCTCGTCACTCGTCACTTGTCACTCGTCACTAAGAGCTAGGGCCATTAGCCTGATCGTTGCCAGTCCGGAACCGCATTTCCGAGACTTCATTCGCGAGCAGTTGGCGCATACCCCCAACGCCAAGGTGGTGGCCGAGCACGACGAGATCGGCCTGAACCTGTATGTGCGCATCCTGCACGAATTGGAGAGCCATCCTAGCTCCTCGGTGCTGCTGGATATCTCGGGGGACCCCGAGCAGGGGCTGCGCGCGCTGGAGCACCTGAATCAGGCGGCCCCCGGCCTCTACGTGCTCCTTTCCGAGTACCAGTGCAGCACGGAGTTCCTGATCCGGGCCATGCGCACCGGCGCCGCCGATTTCCTGCTGCAGCCGCTGAAACGCGTCGAATTCCGCGATGCCATGGTGCGGCTGGAGCAATACATGGCGCGCGTGCACAGCCACTCGCGGCCACTCGGGAAAATGTACACCTTCGCGGGCGTCAAAGGCGGCGTGGGCACCACCACGGCGGCCATCAATTTCGCCACCGTCTGCGCCAAGCAGAACAAGTCCACCATCGTGCTGGACCTGGACCTGGATTCGGGCGACCTGGCCTCCTACCTGGGCCTTCAGCCACAGTATTCCCTGCACGACGCCATGGAAGGCCTGGCCCGGCTGGACCAGGCCATGCTCGACGGCATCGTCACCCGGCACGCCGAGGGTTTTTCCGTGCTTTGCGCCCCGGATGACATCGAGAAGGCGCGCCTCATCGCCCCGCATCAACTGAAAGAATTGGGCACCTTCCTCATCGAGCAATACGACGTGGTGGTGGTGGACGGCTCCCGCGGCCTGGACGATATTCTTCTGAATTGCCTGGAGCTGTCCGATTCTCTGTTCCTGGTGCTGACCCAGGAGTTTCCGGCGGTCCGCAACGCGCAGCATTACATCAACGCCCTGGTGCGCATCGGCTTCAGCCAGGAGGTCATCAAGCTGCTGGTGAACCGGTACCAGAAGCGCGCGCCGCTGCACGTCAGCATGGAGCAGTTGCAGCAAACGCTGAGCGCCAAGCCGTTCTATGCCTTCCCCAACTGCTATGAGGAGGCCATGCAGGCCATTCACAAGGCGCGTCCGATCGTGCTGAACCCGGCGGCCGAGCTGGGCCGCGCCTACCGGGAGTTTGTCAAGAAGGTGGGGTTTAGCTCTGACGGGCAGCCGGCAGGCGGGGCCGCCGCCGCGGTTGGCGCAGCCCGCAAGAACAACGGCTAGCAATCGGCAAGGGGGATCACTTGGTTCTTTCGCCATCCTTTGGAGGCCGCGGCATCGGGCCGCAGCGCAGCGCAAACGGCCGGGCCGACCGATGGACCGACCTCAAGGGGCAGGTCCATCGCAAGCTGTTGAGTTCGGTCAACACCGAGACGCTGAAGCTGATCAGCAAGGAACGGCTGCGGGTCGAGATCGGGAACGCCGTCGAGCAGTTGCTGCTGCAGGAAAACATCCCGATGACGCTGCCCGAGCGGGACCGCATCATCGAGGAAATCCTGGACGAAGTACTGGGGCTGGGACCGCTGGAACCCTTGCTGAAGGACCCCACCATCACCGACATTCTGGTGAACAATTCCCACAAGGTGTTCATCGAGCGGGCCGGGGTGCTGTTGCGCACGCCGGTGCAGTTCAAGGACGAGAAGCACCTGCTGCACATCATCGAGAAGGTGGTGTCGGCGGTGGGGCGGCGCATCGATGAGGCCAACCCGGTGGTGGACGCCCGCCTCGCTGACGGCTCCCGCGTGAACGCCGTGATTCCGCCGGTGGCGCTGGATGGGCCGGCCATGTCCATCCGCCGTTTCGGCGGCTGCGTGCTCACCAACGAGGAACTGATCAAGAACCAGACCCTGACCACCTCCATGCTCGATCTGCTGGGGGCCTGCGTGGAAGCGCGGCTGAACATGGTGATCTGCGGGGGCAGCGGCAGCGGCAAGACCACGTTGCTGAATGCCCTCTCCCGGTTCGTCCCCGAGACGGAGCGCATCGTGACCATCGAAGACACGGCCGAGCTGAAGATGCAGCAGCGGCACGTGGTGCGCCTGGAAACCCGCCCCGCCAACATCGAAGGGCAGGGGGCCATCAACCAGCGCGACCTGGTCATCAACGCCCTGCGCATGCGCCCGGACCGCATCATGGTGGGCGAGGCGCGCGGCCCCGAGGCCCTGGACATGCTCCAGGCCATGAACACCGGCCACGACGGGTCCCTCACCACCATTCACGCCAATTCGCCCCGCGACTGCTTCCACCGCATCGAAACCATGGTCATGATGGCCAACATGGGCTTGCCCGAGCGGGTCATCCGCCAGCAGATCTCTTCGGCGCTGCAGGTGGTCATTCACCTGACGCGGCTGCACGACGGCTCGCGCAAGGTCACCAACATCACCGAGGTGACGGGGCTGGATGAGGAAGAAGGCGTGACGGTGCAGGAGATTTTCGCCTTCGAGCGCACGGGCCTGGCCGTGGGCGGCCGGGTCACCGGGCGCTTCCGCGCCACCGGGGTTCGGCCGCACTTCCTGGAGCGCCTGCGCGCCTGCGGCATCCATCTGCCGGCGCAGACCTTCAGCGAGGTCGTCGAAGTAAGGTAACCAAGGTGCCGAATTGAACCACCAAGACACAAAGACACAAAGAGAGCCGATCCCGGAAGAGGTCGATCGTGTGGCGCGTATCGTGGTCGATGCGGCTTTCGCCGTCCATTCGCGGCTCGGTCCTGGATTGCTTGAGAGTGTGTATGAGGCATGCCTCATGCACGAATTGACAAAACGTGGATTGCGTGTCGAACGGCAGGTTCCGGTTCCAATCGATTATGATGGCATCCGCCTCGACGGGGGCTTGCGCCTGGATCTCCTGGTCGAATCGTGTCTGGTTGTGGAGTTGAAGGCTGTGGAGGAGTTGTTACCGGTCCACAAGGCGCAGGTGCTGACGTACCTGAAACTAACCGGGCGACGCCTTGGCCTGCCGATCAATTTCAACGTTCCACTGATACGCGACGGCATCAAGCGCCTTGCCCTGTGATCGGTCCTTGGTGTCTTTGTGCCTTGGTGGTGAAAAAACTGACGTGATTACGATTCTGACATTGGCGATATTTACGGTGACGTTTGTGGTGGCGGCCGAGTATGCCGTGTGGCGGCCTGAGCGGCGCCTGCGGGCCACGCTCGACCACCGTCTGGCCGGCCTGCGCACCCAGGCGGCGCGCCCGGCACGCTCCCTGCTCAAGCAGCGGCAGATGAGCGGCGTTTCCTTCCTGCACGAAATCTATTCCCGGCTGGGGGTGGTCAACCAGCTTCAGGTCCTGATCGACCAGGCCGCCCTGCCCTATCGTGCCGGCAGCGCCATCAGCCTCAGCGGGTTCCTGCTGGCCGCGGCCTTCCTGGCCGCCGACCTGCTGGACCTGTTCCCCTTCACCATCCTGTCGGCCATGTTCGCGCTGGCCTGCGCCGCCCTGCCCGTCGTTTATATCTGGATCAAGCGGCAGCGGCGCATGCGGCAGATCGAAGAGATGCTGCCCGAGGCCATCGACCTGTTTACCCGCGCCATGCGCGCCGGCCACAATATCCACGGCGGCCTGCAGTTGCTGGCCACGGAGACCTACGATCCGCTGGCCGGCGAATTCAAGAAGCTGATCGAGGAACTGTCGCTGGGCTCGACCGTGGACCAGGCCCTGCACAGCCTGGGCGACCGCGTCCCCCTGCTGGACATGCGCTTTTTCGCCACCGGCGTGATCCTGCAGCGCGAAACCGGCGCCAACATCGTGGCGGTGATGGAGAACCTGTCCACGGTCATCCGCGAGCGCCTGCAGTTGCGCGCCCGCCTGCGCGCCCACACCGCCCAGCAGCGTTTCTCCGCCGGCCTGCTGTGCGGCCTGCCGGTTTTCACCGGCATCGTTTTTTATTTCCTGCGCTACGAGTACATCTCCCAGCTCTGGCTGACGCCGCTGGGCGCGAAGTTTTTGGTCTACGCCATTTTTTCGGAGATCATCGGCATCCTGGTGATCCGCAAGGTAGGCACGATAAAACTATGAATTTGGCTTGGGCAACAGTATTCTTCCTGGCGTGCTTCGCCAGCCTGGCGCTGCTGATCGGGGGCCTGCATTACTACCTGCGCACCCGGGACGACGCGCTGGGACGGCGCCTGGAGGAGCTGCAGGAGCGCTCCACGGGCGCGGGCGCCGGACACAGCCGCGCCGCCGAAGACATCTGGGATTTCTTCCTGCAGGCCACCTTCGGCGTGATCTTCGGGAGGAGCTGGTTCCGACAGAAGGAAGCGGAGCTGATGCGGGCCGGCATCCGCCGGCCGTACGCCGTGAAGGTTTACGGAATGCTCTCGCTGATTTTCACCGCCCTCCTGCTGTTGACGGCCTACCTGCTGTTCTCCGGCGGCGACACCTTTCTGTTTGTCTTTGCGCTGCTCGCGGCCCTCGTGCTGGGATACTTCATTCCCGAACAGGTTCTGCTTTCGCTGCGGCGGCGGCACCGCCTGAGCCTGCAGGCCGCCCTGCCCGATACCACCGACATGCTGAGCATCGTGTTGGGCGCCGGCCTGTCGCTGGACCAGGCCATTGCCCGGGTGAGCGACGAACTGCGCTTCGTCTACCCGGAGCTGGCCGACGAGTTCTACTGGATGACGCTGGAGGTGCAGGCCGGCCAGGAACGCTCCGTGGCCTTCCAGCACATGGCCAAGCGCACCGGCCTGATGGATCTCCGCTCCCTGGCCAGCATGATCGTGCAGGCCGAGCGCTTCGGGACCGGCCTGGCCCAGGGGCTGCGCATCTACGCCGACTCGCTGCGCACCCGGCGCCGGCTGGACATCGAGGCCACCATCAACAAGGCCGCCGTTAAAATGGTGTTCCCCATCGTGCTCTTCATCCTTCCGGCGCTGTTTGTGGTTATCATGGTGCCGGGTGTACTTTCGATTCTGCGAGATTTGCAGTCGCTCCGATAAGGGGGGATACAGAACATGCTTTTTGCCACCATCCTGACGTTCCTGGTTCAGACCGCTCCGGAGACGGGGACCAGCGACAGGACCATGATCATCCGCCTCATAGCCGGCGCACTGGCCCTGGCCTGCGTCGTCATCATCGTCCTCCGGCGGAAGAAGAAGGCCGCCAAAGAAGAGTGGTAGAAAAACAGACTGGAGGCTGTAGGCTGTAAGCGGAAAGCAGCGGGCAGCGTGCGCGACGGCCGACAGGCCTGGCGCCGCTTTCTGCTTTGCGCCTTCTGTTACAATGGCGCCATGGATGTAGAGAAGACCATCGAGTTCCTGCTGGAGAACCAAGCGCGGTTCGATGCCCGCTTGGGGGCGCTGACCGAGGTGCAATCGAGGAACCAGCAGATGATCGGGCAACTGGCCGGGGTCGTCGGTGAACTCGCGGCCGTGCAGCAGCGCGCGGGCGAGAGGCTAGAAGAAGAAAGCCGGCGCGCCCAGCACGCCGAGCAGATGCTGCGCGAAGATCTGAGCCAGGTTAGCGCCGAGGTGAAAGCGGTCAGCTCCGAGGTAAAGGCAGTCAGTGGCGACGTCAGAGCGCTCGTGAAACTGTTCGAGCATTTCATCCGCGGCGACGGCCGAGGCCCGGCGGCCATGTAGCGGCGACGCCGCTTGGCGGGGTCGCCATCAACGCCTGTTCGCTACCTTCTCTTTTTGGCTCCTCTCCCCAAAGTGTAAAGGCGGAACGTGGTTCAGAAGAGCCGCGAGGTCGCCGCGTTGGCCTCGCGGCTCTGTTGGCGTAACTCGGATTTTGCAAGTACCTCAATTGTCACCCGTGCGGTGGGGAGAGTAATGCACGCCACGATAGTGTCAAGACGGCGGCAGTCCTGCGAATGAGAATGGCGAGCACCACAACGGCAACCACCACATCTGCCCATGCCGCAAAGCGTATTCGTCAGGCTGCGTATTGGTTGGCGCCGTCGCTGTTCTGCGTGTTGCTCTACTGGCGCGCCTTCGGAACCTGGTTTCAGGCAGACGATTTCAACTGGCTGCGGATCGCCGCCGCCGTCCACTCCAACCGCGAACTGGTGCATGCCCTGTTCGCGCCGATGGCGCAAGGCACCGTACGCGTGCTGAGCGAGAACGTTTTCTACGTTGCCCTGTTCCACCTGTTCGGCATGAATCCCCTGCCCTTCCACCTGGTCACGTTCGGGACACAGTTGGCCAACCTGGTGCTGTTGGCTGCTATTACGCGCCGGATCAGCGGCTCGGAACTCGCCGGTTTCCTTGCTCCGATTCTGTGGGTTGGCAACAGCATGCTGGCGGCCGCCGTTTGCTGGATACCGGCATTCAACGAAGTGCTCTGTGGTTTCTTTCTGCTCCTGGGCTTTTACTTTTTGCTCCGCTACTTCGACACCGGCGGCGCGCGCTACTACATCCTGCAGTGGATCGCCTTCGTGCTCGGTTTTGGCGCGCTCGAGGTGATGGTTGTTTACCCGATACTGGCGCTGGGCTACGCGCTGTTCGCCGCAAGGGATCACCTGCGCCGTGTGCTGCCTCTGTTCGTTCCGTCAGTACTGTACGGCCTGCTGCACATTTTCGTGATCCCCAAGGCGGCGTCCGGCCCATACTGGCTCGACTTCAGTCCAGGCGCCCTCTTCGAAACGTTCCTGTCCTACTGGATGCGTGCGCTGGGACCGCGCTACCTGATGGCAACCGGCCTCATCGATTACTTCTGGATGCGATTGCTATCGGCCGTCATCACGGCGGGTGTGCTTGCGTTTCTGGCGTGGCAAACGGCAAAACGCGATTGGCGCGCGGCATGCTTCTTGTCATGGTTCGTGATTCTGCTGGCGCCGTTTCTCCCGCTTCGAAGCCAGGTGCTGGATTATTACCTCACGCTGCCGGCGCTGGGCCTGGCGATGTTCGGAGCGTGGGCGATTGCCCGCACCTGGCGCACGCCCGCCGCACCCGTGGCGATTGCCGTAACGCTGCTATACCTGTCAATCTCCGTGACCGGCGCTGTTCGCTCCTCCGCCTGGTATTACCAACGCGGCTCTCGCATCCTGGAGACGGTCAGGGGCGTGCTCCACGTTCATCGGCACAATCCCGGCTCGCTGATCCTCCTCCGCGGAATGCCGGATGACGTCTTCTGGGCCGGAATGTTCAATAAGGTATTCGACTTGTACAATGTCTCCGGCGTCTATCTGGTTCCCGGCGAGGAGGCACATCTGCACGGCCCACCCGAGTCGCAGCACGCCGTTCCGGAATTCGTCGTGCAGCCGGCGATGGCACTCAACGCACTCAGGCAAAAGCGGGCGCTCGTGTTTGATATTGGAAGCGGCGCTTTCACCGACATTACCGCGAGCTACACTGCCGAGGCGAGTGCCTGGGACCCCGATCAACTCGAGCGGCGCGTGGTGGTCGGGCAGCCCTATTTCCAGAACAGGCTGGGCAAGGGGTGGTTGTGGGCCGGCGGCAACTATCGGTGGATGTCGAAGGCCGCGGAACTGCGGTTGCCCGGGCCGCAGCATGCCCGGCAACGGCTCTACATCAGCGGATATTGCCCGGCGGCTCGCGTGGCTGATGGGCCGGTTAAACTTAGCGTCACACTTGATGGCATCAAGCTCGGAGCGGTCACCGTAGATGTCCGTGAGGCGCCGTTCATTTACTCCTTTGCGCTGCCACCCAATCTTCTGACCCACGCGTTGGTGCTCGTCCACCTTGAAGTGGATCGCACCTTCCGGGTCCCGCCCGATGACCACGACCTCGGCCTGGCCTTCAAGGCCTTCGAGATTCGCTAGGCTTGAATCCAATCAGGGCGGAATCCTGGTAGCCGAAATATTTCTCGT
>JAPKYU010000075.1 GCA_026394175.1 Acidobacteriota bacterium
TTCCGTTCCCATCGCTATTCGCTGGCCATCAGCGGCGTGGTCACGTTGATCGGCCTGCTGCTGTTCGACTTTGTCACGGTCTCGCGGCGGCAGGAGTCGATCTTCCAGTTGATCGACCAGTACGAGGCGCGCACCCTGGACGCCCGCTTCACCTTCCGCGGCCCGCGGCCGGTCGATCCGCGCATCGTGATCGTGGCCATCGACCAGGCCACCATCAACCGTTACGGCTACCCCTTCCCGCGCTACCGGCACGCCCGGATGCTGGAGCGGGTGTGCGGCGACGGGGCGCGGGCAGTGGGCATGGACATTGCCTTCCCCTTCCCCGACCGCAGTTCGCCGGTGGCCGTGCTGAAGCAGACCGAGGAACAACTGAAGTCGGCCGGCCAGGCCGCCGATCCGGGGTTGTTCGAGAAGGTCTCTGAGCTGTCGCGGCAGGTGGACAGCGACCTGCAGTTTGCCGCCGCCCTGAAAGCCTGCGGCAACGTGACGCTCGGCCACGTCTTCTTCCAGGAAGAGAAGATGCAGGAGGGCCTCGATCCGGAGACCATCAAGGAGTACAACTACGTGCTCGGCGGCCACGCCTATCCCCAGGTCGCGAAACTGCGGGGCGAGCGCTTCAAGTATTTCGTGGCCGATCCCGACAACACCACCAGGCAGTTTGACGCCGCGGGCGTGGAGCCCAACCTGCGCATCTTCGGCGACGCCGCCAAGTCCTCCGGCTTCATGAACGGCTACGCCGACAGTGACGGTATTTACCGCCGCGCGCCTTTCATCATTCGTTATCCGGAAAAAGTGAAGACCCAACTGGAGGAGAATTTCTTCCCCTCGCTGGCCGTGCAGGTGACGCGGGAGTACCTGAAGGCCGGCCCGCAGGAAACCATTTTCTGGTTCAACACCAACGGCCCGGAGTGGCTGGAAATGGGCAACACCAAGGTGCCGGTGGATATTTCCGGCGAGGTGCTGGTCAACTACGCCGGACCCTCCGGCACCTACCCCATCTATTCCCTGGCCGAGGTGGCCGACGGCAAGGTTCCCGCGGGCGCCTTCAAGGACAAGATCGTCTACGTGGGAACCACCGCGGCCGGCGTGATCAGCGACATCCGCCCCACTCCCTTCCAGAAGCAGGCCTACCCCGGAGTGGAAATCCACGCCAACGTCACCGACAACATCCTGCACGGTGCATTCCTGAAGCGCGGCTTTCCCGAGGAACTGACCGACCTGTGGGTGCTGCTGTTCTGCGGGCTGGTCATGGGGCTGGTGTTCGTAGCCATGCGGCCGTCGCTGTCCTGGGCGGCCTTCCTGGTGGCCGCCTGCGGCGTGGTCATTTTCGTTTACCTGGAATTCAAATGGGACCGGCGGTGGTTGAGCATGATCGTCCCGGGCCTGACGCTGGCCTGCAACTACGTGGGTGTCACCAGCTACCGCGTGATCTTCGAGTAGCGCGAGAAGCGCAAGGTGCGCGGCGCCTTCGGCATGTACGTCCACCCGGGCCTCATCGGCCAGATGATGAAGAACCCCGACCTGCTGCGGCTGGGCGGCGAAGAAGTGCTGATGACCGTGATGTTCAGCGACGTGCGCGGCTTCACCGGCATCTCCGAGCGCCTCACGCCCACCCAGTTGGTCTTGCTGCTCAACGAGTACCTGACGGCGATGAGCGACGTGATCATGGCCAATTGGGGGACGGTGGACAAGTACGAGGGCGATGCCATCATGGCCTTCTGGGGGCGTCCCTATCCCCAGTCCGACCATGCCGCCCGCGCCTGCCGCTCCTGCCTGCAGATGATGGAGCGCCTTGGCGAGCTGAACGGCAAGTGGCGCAGCGAAGGCAAGCAGGCGCTGGACATCGGGGTGGGCCTGAACACCGGCCCCATGGTGGTCGGCAACATGGGCTCCAACAAGCGCTTCAATTACACCGTCATGGGCGACGCGGTGAACCTCGGCTCGCGGCTGGAGGGCCAGAACAAGGAGTACGGCACCCACATCATCGTCAGCCAGGGCACCTATGAGGAGGTGCGCGAGGAGTTCCTCTGCCGCGAACTGGACTTGATCCGGGTGAAGGGCAAGCTCAAGCCGGTCGCCATTTACGAGTTGATGGGCCCCGTCACGGAGCGGCAGAAGTGCCAGCCTTTGCTGACCGTGTTCGCCGACGGGCTGGCGGCCTATCGCGCCGGGAAATTCGAGGAAGCGCTGCAGGTTTTCCAGGAGATCCTCTCGGCGTACCCCAACGACGGGCCCGCGAAGCTGTTTGCCAAGCGCTCCGGCCTCTATGTCGAGGAGCCGCCACCGGCATGGGACGGCGTGTTCGTGGCCACCAGCAAATAGAAGCAACTTCACCACCTGGCTTGGGAAGGGGGGAGAATGAAATCCGTAATGATGCTGCTCCTGGCCGCGGGGCTGGCGTGGAACGCGCCGGCGAGTTGGGCGCGCCCGCAGGACAACAAGCAAGATCAGAAGAAAGACAAGAAAGAGAAGAAGGACAAGAAAGACAGCAAGGGGGGCGGGGAGGCCGGAGAGGCGCCCACCGATGCCAAGGATATTGGCCGCGAGATCACCCGCATGCTCCGCGATCTGCAGTTTGCGCTGGAGAGCGGCTCGGCCCGTTCCGTTGTGGCGCTGCTGGACTCCGCCAAATTCGACGACTACCCGAGATTCGAGGACATGGTGGAGCGGCTGACCCGGGAAGACACCATCCGCGCCAATTTCCGCCAGGTGGTGCCCGCCACTTCCCCGGCCGCCGGCAAGGCCCAGAGCATGGTCGATGCCGAGATGGAACTGGGGCGCCGCGACGCGGCCCAGCAGTTGCAGCGCCGCCGCCAGCAACTGGTGATCGATTTCCAGTGGACCCGCCGCGGCTGGCGCATCACCAACATCACCCCGCGCGACTACTTCCGCCCGCTGTAAGTGTTCCAATGGGACGCGGATCGAATGGCGGGAAGAGGGCGGCGGCTCGCGGCTTCCCGTCCGCCGCCGGCCGATTGATCAGGCTTTGCGGAGCTCGCCCAGGACCAGGCGGGCCACTTCCTTCAGGGTCTCGAACACACCGACGTTCTTGTAGGCAATTGCTTCGAAAACAGGCTCGCCCTTGCGAACCAGCTCTTTGGAGAGAACATCCATGGGCAGCGCGCTCGGCAGATCGCGCTTGTTCACCTGGAGCACGTAGGGAACCTTCGTGAAGTCGTAGCCGTGCTCCTTCAGGTTGTCCATCAGGTTGTCGAGCGCTTCCAGGTTGGCGTCCATGCGTTCTTCCTGCGAATCGGCCACAAAGACGACACCATCGACGCCGCGCAGGATCAGCTTGCGGCTCGCGTCGTAGAAGACCTGGCCGGGCACGGTGTAGAGATGGAATCGCGTCTTGAAACCGCGAACGGTGCCGAGGTCCAGCGGAAGGAAATCGAAGAACAGGGTGCGATCACTCTCGGTGGCCAGCGAGATCATCTTGCCCTTGTTTGGGGCATTGTCGAAGATCACCTGCAGGTTCGTGGTCTTCCCACCCAAACCGGCGCCGTAGTAAACCAGTTTGCAGTTGATCTCGCGGGCGGCAAAGTTAATGAAGCTCAAACCGCACTCCCCGGCTTGACGAGACTTTCATCCCGTTGATAAATAAGGAAAATACCCAGTCCATGTGCCAAGCAAAGGCAACATATACCACGGCGGGCCAGCTATTGCAACGCTTTACCTCAGCCGGTGTTTTTTCGGCCAAAGGCTGAGGGTGTCGGCCGGGGGTTCCCGTCAGTCGCCAGCCGTCAGCCGGTTGGCGGCCGGTTGCGTTTCCTGTTGAAAACTGGTAAACTTTAAGATATCTTACTGCGGCTTTGCCTGAGAAACCCTGGCCCAGACGAGGAGTTCCATGCCGGGAGGCACGAAAATGAAGAAGCAGGCCAAGCGGAAGCCTGCTGCCGTGGGCGCCAACGCATTGAAAAGAAAGAAGATGTCTGGCGTCCGGCGCAATAGGGCGCCAGCGGCTGCAGGGCGTACCCGCCCCCGAACCGTTTCCAGGCCACCTGTGGACCACAGACTCGCCCTTGTGGTGGAGAAGTATGAAGCGGCGGTCCGGCTTCTCCAGCAGCAGAAGTTTGAGAAGGCCAAGGTCTTGTTCGAGAAGGTGATGGCGACGGCGCCGCCGGAGTTATTGGATCGCGCCCGGGTGCATCTGAACACTTGCAGGCAGCGCCTGGAGCGGCATGCTGCGCCGATTCGCACCCCGGAGGACCATTACAACATGGCGGTGGCGCTCATCAACTCCGGCAACCTCGAGGATGCCGAGCAGCACCTCAACCGGACGTTGAAATTGACGCCGCGAGCCGACCACGCCTATTACGCCCTGGCTGCTGTTCAGTCGCTGAAGGGCGATGTGGAGAACGCCCTGGACAACCTCAAGACAGCGATCGATTTGCAGCCGCGCAATCGTTACCTGGCGCGCAACGACCGGGATTTCACGGCCTTGACTGAAGACCCGCGCTTTGCCGAACTGGCGTATCCTGAGAAGAACGGCAACTGAAGGCGTCCCGCAACCACCGCCTCGCTGGTAGCAAAGTAGCGGGGGCCACGGCGTTGTGGGAGGTGGAGTGTGGGAAGGCCGCCCCGGCCTTAGGATCACGAAATGCCCGCCTCGTCATTCCCGTCCTACGCGCGGCGATCCCTCGCTATTGTTGGAGGGACGCGGTCTTCCGGCCCTCTGTTTACCAATCTGGTACACAACGTGCTGGCTAAAGGAATTGCCCAGGCGCTCGCCGCTTCCTGGGCGGTCAGAGGGTTGGGCTGTAACCTGACACCTCACACCTATGAGTGATTTTGCCATCGCCATACTGGCCGCGGGTCTGGGTACGCGGCTGAAATCGAATATCGCCAAGGTGCTGCAC
Organism: Acidobacteriota bacterium; assembly: GCA_026394175.1. Lineage (GTDB taxonomy): Bacteria > Acidobacteriota > Terriglobia > JAJPHL01 > JAPKYU01 > JAPKYU01. Next base: position 4,860 of record JAPKYU010000075.1, read on the forward strand.
CGCGCCGGAGGCCGGACGCTGATCGAGCACGCGGTCCGCACGGCGCTGGAAGTGGCGCCGGCCGAGCGGGTGTTTGTTGTGATCGGCCACCAGGCTGAGGCCGTCCGCCAGGTGCTGGAACCGTTTGGTGTGCGTTTCATCTGTCAGCGGGACCAACTGGGCACCGGCCATGCCATCCAGGTCGGGCGCGAGCAACTGCAGGGCGCCGCCGAACATTTGCTGGTCTTCTACGGCGACACTCCGCTGCTGCGTGCTTCCACGCTGCGGCAATTGGCGGAGCATCACGCGCAAAGCGGCGCTGCGGCCACCATCCTCAGCGTGGTGCTGGACGATCCCGCCCGGTACGGCCGCATCGTGCGCGATTCCGGCGGGCATTTTGCCGACATCGTCGAACACAAGGCATGCACGCCGGAGCAATTGGCTATCCGCGAGATCAATTCCGGCATCTACTGTTTCCGGACCGCCGCCCTGTTCGCCCACATCGACAGGATCGGCAACCACAACAAGGCCGGTGAATACTACCTGACCGACGTTCCGGCGCTGCTTCTGAGGGCCGGCGAAAAGGTGGAAGCCACTCCAATGGGCGGCCCGGAAGAGATGCTGGGCGTGAACGACCGCGTGGAACTGGCGGAGATGGACGGGCGTTTGCGCGACCGCAAGGCGCGCGAGCTGATGCTCTGCGGCGTGACCATCCACCGGCCGGAGACCTGCGTAATCGACCCCGATGTGGAAATCGGGCGCGATACGGTGGTCGGTCCCTGCGTCGCGGTGTACGGCGGCACGCGCATCGCGGAGAACTGCGTGGTTCGTCCCTTCTCGACCATTGCCGATTCGGTGCTGGAGGAAGGCGCGGTGGTGAACGAGTGCTGCTGGGTGGACAGGTCGCGCATCGGCGCCGGGGCCTCCATTGGGCCTTTTGCCCGCCTGCGCGAAGGCAGCGAACTGGGACCGCAGGCCAGGATCGGCAACTTCGTGGAAACCAAGAAGACGCGGCTGGGCCGCAAAAGCAAAGCCCAGCACCTGGCGTACCTCGGCGATGCCACCATCGGCGAGAACGTCAACATCGGCGCGGGAACGATCACCTGCAATTACGACGGCGAGAAAAAGAACCCCACGTTCATCGAGGACGGCGTGTTTGTGGGGACCAACAGTTCGCTGGTGGCCCCGCTGCGTCTCGGCCGCAACGCTTACGTGGCCGCCGGCTCGGTGATCACCGAGGATGTTCCCGAGGATTCGCTGGGGGTGGCGCGGGGCCGCCAGGTGAACAAGGAAGGCTGGGTGCGGAAACGCCGCGCCGCCAGGTCAGAGCCGCGGAAGGAATGAACGGGGCACAAAAAGCTTGGTTCCCGGCGGCTCTAAGCGGATAATAGCGGCCTCTGGCAGGTGTCGGGGATGGCCGCACATCCCCTGGGGCCTGACACCTGCTCCGGGAGAGGTATGACCCTGTATCGCCTTCTTGCACCGGTGATCGTAGTGTTTTTGCTTGGGGGCACGGTTTGGCTGCCGGCCCAGGTGCCTTCCGCGGGGGCCAAAGCACCGGCGCCCGATCCAGGCGCGTCCTGGCCAAACCCCGTCAAGAAAGCCCTCCGGGACGGCAAGGTGGTGGTCGCCACGACCATCACCACGGCCAGCTCCGACGTGGCCGCCAGCGCCGCCGCCCTGGGTTTCGATTTTCTGTGGATCGAGATGGAGCACAGCCCGGTCACGCTGGAGTCTGTGCGAAATATGATCCTGGCGACGCGCGGCCTGAAGGCGGTGCCCTTCGTTCGCATCCCGGTCAACGAGCCGTGGATGGCCAAGCGGGCCATGGACATCGGCGCGCTGGGCGTTATCTTCCCGTTTACGGCCAGCCCCGAACTTGCCCGCCAGGCCGTCGCTTCCTGCAGGTACCCGCCGGCGGGCATACGGGGATTTGCCCCGGGACTTGCCGCTTCGCGCTGGGGGATGTCGTCCGGCGAGTACGTGCGGTGGGCCAACGAGAACATTGTGGTCGTAACCATCATCGAGCAGAAAGAAGCGGTGGAGCGCATCGATGCCATAGCCGCCGTGCCCGGAATCGACGTCCTTTTCATCGGCGCCAACGACCTTTCGTTTTCGCTGGGTGTCGGCGGGCAGCTCAACCATCCAGTCGTGCAGGAAGCAATCGGCAAGATCGTGGCGGCAGCCAAGAAGCGCGGGATCCCGCTCGGGTACCCATCGGGCAATCCGGCTGACATCAAGAAGTTGATCGCCCAGGGATTCCAGTTGTTCCAGGCCAGCAGCGACCTGGGGTTGATGCAAGCGGGCGCCCGGCAGATGCTGAGTGGCATCCGCGAGGCAGCGCCGGACAAGATGCCGGCAACCGTGTATTAAGCTGTCAGCTATCAGCCGTCAGCTATCAGCTAAGGCCCGGAGTGCTTGCGTGCGGTTCGGCGGTCCGCAAAGGCGGAAGCTGACGGCTGAGGGCTGAAAGCTGAGAGCTTGAAAACAAAAAGAAGCCCCGGGCCTGGGCTCCCGGGGCTTTGCGATCCACCCTTGGAGGGCGGACTGAACGGCATCCTGAGGGCCGAAGCCGTCAGGAACCCGCTCACGGCCGGCTCGTTGCGAACCGGCAATAAGCCATGGGTGGGTGTTGCAAATGGATCGCCACAGTGTAACTGGCTGATGATAAAGTAGTAGCCATCGAGCGGGTTTGGCGCACTGCGTGGATTTACTCAGTTGTTCGGCATTTTAAGCGGACTGGCATCGCTTTTTGGCGCGGTTTCACGGCCTGGAGTGGGTGGTGTGGCCCGCAGTGCGTGGTAGAGAGGGCCCCGGATCCTCTGACAAGCCATTTGCGAACCGAGCGAAACCGATCCCTGCGTGGTATCGTCGCCTACTGATGTGCGGGGCGACCGCGCTTGGCCGGCCAGACAGGGAGGATTATGGACAGGAAATACAGGCAGAGAGGCTACCAGGACTCGGGTCGTGAAGCGCCCCGCGAAAAGCGGCCGCCCCGCGAGGACCTGGGCGGGCCCCGGCAGTTGGCGATGCCCGGGCGGCGCACGGTGTTGCGCTGCGCCGGTTGCGGCGGGATACTGCTGCCCGGCGCCGACACCAGCGGGCAATGCCCCCGCTGCCGGTTCGAATTGCACAGTTGCAAGCAATGCCTCTACTTCGATACCGGCAGCCGCTTTGAATGTGCCCAGCCGATAGCGGAGCGGATTGCGCGCAAGGATGCCCGCAACGAGTGCGCCTTCTACAAGGCGCGCACCACCGTGGAGCGGGACACCTCGTCGGGCGCGCGCCCGGCCGACGCCCGCGCCGCTTTTGACAGCCTCTTTAAGAAGTAGCTCAGAGTCTCACGTTCACAGTTGACTTGACAGTCGAGACTTCCCTCCGGCTTCTCCAGCAGCAGGTGATGGCCTGCCGCCAGTGCCCCCGTCTGGTTGAATATCGGGAGCGGGTGGCGCGCCAGAAGCGATTCGCATTCCGCAATGAAGAATACTGGGGACGTCCGCTGCCTTCCTTCGGCGATCGGCGGGCGCGGTTGCTGATCCTGGGGCTGGCGCCGGCGGCGCACGGCGGCAACCGCACCGGGCGCATGTTCACCGGCGACCGCTCCGGTGATTTCCTTTTTTCCGCGCTGTACCGCGCCGGCTTCGCCAACCAGCCCATATCGGCCGGCCGCGACGACGGGTTGGCGTTGCGCGAGGCCTACGTTACCGCGGCCGTTCGCTGCTGCCCGCCGGCCAACAAACCGGCCCCCGGGGAGCAGGCCAATTGCCGGCCCTACCTGGAGCGCGAGCTGCAATTACTGACCGGCGTCAAGGCCGTCGTGGCGCTGGGGAAATTCGCCTTTGATGTCTACCTGGGGGTGCTGAAGCGACAGGGGAAGCTGCCGCCGCGCGTGTCGTACAAGTTTGGCCACGGTGCCTGTTATCGCCTGCTGCCGCCACTGCCGGCGCTGCTGGCTTCCTATCACCCCAGCCAGCAGAACACCTTCACCGGCAGGCTGACCCCGCGCATGTTCGACGCCGTGTTCCGCCACGCCCGCCGACTGAGCGATGGCCCTTCGTTCGCCGGGCAAATATAACGATCAGCCAGGGGCACTAGTGCTATATTCAGGGTAAGACCGGGGCAGCATTCTATGGCTGAATATGGCTATAACGTGATCTATGAACAACTGGCGGAAGGCGGTTATCAGGTTATTGTTCCGGCATTGTCCGGCATCGTTACCTATGGCCGCACACTCGACGAGGCACGGGAAATGGCGCGGGATGCTATTGTTTGCCATCTTCGCGGCCTCATGAGGGACGGCGAGGAGATTCCAGAGGACCCGTTTTCGGATCGTCCGCCGATTCGCGAGGAGCTGAGAATCAGCCTCTGAGTGCATGCCGCGCAAGTTAAGCAGCCTGAAGCCGCGCGAAGTTGTGCGTGCTCTGAAAAGGGCCGGATTCCATATTCATCAGCAGACCGGTTCTCACATCCAACTCAAACATCCAAACAAGCCCGGTCGAATCACAGTTCCTTACCATGAACGATTCGACCTGCCCAAACACGTTGTCAAGAGCATCATTCGCCAAGCCGTCCTGACCAACCAGCAATTCTTGGACCTGCTGCAAAAATAGCAAGCCTGCCAAAGGCACAGAGACTCGTCTCCGTGCCTTCGTGGTTATCCTTCTAGAATCGTAGCGCCGGGATCCCCGCCTGCAGACGTGCGTGGCTATCGTTTCGATCGGCGTTTATCTGCGTTCATCTGCGTCCCTTTTTTCAGGTGCGCACGGTGACGCCGTCGGGAGCCAGCGCAGCGCGCGTCCTCTTGTGGTACGCGATGTTGGCCAGGTGCAGCGTGCGCACGGCCTGGTGGCCGATTTCCACCGTGGCGTTGGGCTGCCGGCGCGACTTCACGCATTCCAGGAAGTTCTTCACGTGCGGGTCCTTGTTGGTGACGTTGCCCGGCAGGTTCTCCTTCACGCCGGCCGGCGCCTCCCAGCGGCAGTAGTTCTTCTTTTCGTTCCAGGGCTCGGGATAGACTTTGTAGCCTTCCTCGCTCAGCTCGATGGTGCCCTTCTGCCCCTGGAAGATCAGCGCCCAGCCCTTCTGGAAGCTGTTGGTGTAGGTGAGCGTCCAGGTGGCGGTGAATTTCGGGTACTCGACGATGGCGCAGAAGGTGTCGGGCGTCTCGGCCGGCTGCAGCTTGTAGACGCTGCCGTAGGAGAGAGCCGAGAGGGGCCGGTCCACGTTCATGCACCACTGGATCACGTCGATCAGGTGGGTGCCCTGGTCGGTCATGTTGCCGCCCGAGAAATCCCAGAAATAGCGCCAATAGCGGTACTTGACTGGGTCGAACTCATGCTTGTGAGGCGCGGGACCGACGAAGCGCTTCCAGTCGAGCTTGTCGGCTTCCACTTTCACCTGGCGGTTGACCGGGCCCAGGTTCCACCACCACTCGGCCCGCACCAGGTTGATTTCGCCGATGGTGCCCTCGTCAATGAGCTTTTTGATCTCGATGATGGCCGGCGCGCTGCGGCGCTGCATGCCGATCTGGACGACGCGGTCGGTCTTGCGCACTTCCTTGATCATCTCCGCGCCTTGCTCGATAGACCAGGACATGGGCTTCTCGCAATAGGCGTCCTTGCCGGCGCGGACCGTGTCGATCAGGTGGCGATGGTGCCAGTGCTCGGGCGTGGCGATCAGGATGGCGTCGATGTCCTTGCGCTCCAGCACCTCGCGGTAATCGTTGTAGCCTTTGGCCTGCGGGCCGGCGATTTTCAGGCCCTCCAGGCGGTTGGGCTCGTAGACATCGCAGACCGCGGCCCACTCGCAGCCTTCCTTCTGGAAGTAGCGCATATGGCCGCGGCCCATCCCGCCCGCGCCAATGATGGCCATGACGATGCGGTCGTTGGCCCCCAGAATGCGGTTGGAGACCAGGGGGGCGGCGGCGGCGGCCAAACCCGCGCGCGCCGTCCCGTGGATGAAATCCCGCCGGCTGAGGTCTTCTTGCTGCATATCGCACCTCCACGTGCGCCTCATGTTACTCCATTTGTCCGCGCCCGGCGACCTGGCGACAGCGGCTGTACCGCCGGCCCCGAGACTTTGGCGAAGGCGGTTCGCGGGGATGGCGGTGGTGACGTTGACTTAGTCCCTAAACTTAGTTCATAATGGCCTTGATCTCACCGGATCATGCCCATGGCCACGACGGTAAACATTCACGAAGCAAAGACTCACCTCTCGAGATTGCTGGAGCGCGTGGTGGCCGGGGAACTGGTGATCATCGCCAAGGCCGGCAAGCCGGTCGCCCGTCTGACGCGATACGGGCCGAAACCCAGGCAGCCGCGCCTGGGTGCCGCTCGCGGGAAGCTATGGATTTCCCCAAATTTCGACGCTCCTCTGCCCAAGGCCATCCTGGACGAGTTTGAAAAGTGAAAGCGCTCCTCGACACCCACGTGTTCCTGTGGGCCATCAGTGAACCGGAACGCCTCTCGCCTCGCGCCAGGCGAGTCATCGAGGACCCGCGAACGGTCCGGCTGGTGAGCGTGGCCAGCGCGTGGGAGATCCTCATCAAAGTACAGGCCAAGCGCCTCAAGCTGCCGGAGAACGTCGTCGCATTTTTGACGCGGGAGATCTCCCACATTGCCGCCGACGTGCTGGATGTTCGGATGGAGCACGTTCTGCGCATTTACAGCCTTCCCGCGCTGCATCGCGATCCCTTCGACCGCCTGCTCATCGCCCAAAGCCAAGTTGAGCGGGTGCCGCTGATCACGGCTGATCCGGTGATAGCCAGGTACCCGGTGGATATCGTCTGGTAAGGAATCCGCTCTCCCGCGAAATTGACCCGGCTCGAAGCCGTGAAGTAACATGGATTGCTTGCTCAGGGACCGGAATTCCCGCCTGTGGGGGCGTCCGCGGGAAAGCCCAGGGCCACGGGGATGATCCAGAAGATAACCATCCGGGGCGCGCGACAACACAACCTGAAGAACATCACCGTCCAGGTGCCGCGCAACACGCTGACCGTGGTCACCGGGCTGAGCGGGTCGGGCAAATCCAGCCTGGCCTTTGACACCCTGTACGCCGAAGGGCAGCGCCGCTACGTCGAGACGCTCTCGACTTACGCCCGCCAGTTTCTGGATCAGATGGAGCGGCCGGAGGTGGACTGCATTGACGGGCTGAGCCCGGCCATCTCCATCGACCAAAAGACGACCAGCCGCAGCCCGCGCTCCACGGTCGGCACCATCACCGAGATCTACGATTACCTGCGCCTCCTCTACTCGTCGATCGGGCAGCCGCACTGCCCCAATTGCGGCAAGCCCATCGCCCGGCAATCCACCGAGCAGATCGTGCAGCGCATCATGGCCCTGAAGCCCGACGAGCGGATCATGATCCTGGCGCCCATCGTGCGCGGCCGCAAGGGCGAGTTCAAGAAGGAACTGGAGAAACTGGCCCGCGACGGCTACCTGCGCGCCCGCATCGACGGCCAGCTCCATCCGCTGGAAGAGCAGGTCCGGCTGGACAAGCGCAAGAACCACACCATCGAGGTGGTCGTCGACCGCCTGCCGGTCAAACCCGGCATCGGGAAACGCCTGGAGGCTTCGCTGGAGACGGCCATGAAACTGGCGGGCGGGATCGTGCTGGTCGCGGTGGTGGGCGGCGAAGAACGGCTGTATTCGCAGACGCTGGCCTGCGTGGACTGCGGGACCAGCCTGCCGGCGCTGGAGCCGCGCTCCTTCTCCTTCAACAGCCCCTATGGGGCCTGCCCGGAATGCCACGGGCTGGGCAGCAAATGGGACTTCGATCCGGCCAAGGTCATTGTCGATTGGAACCGGCCGCTGCTGGAAGGCGGGCTGGGGCCGGGCGGAGGCTCGGCCTACATGCAGCGGCAGGCGGCCATGGCCGCCGGCGAACACGAAATCGACCTGCGCGTTCCCTTCGGCGAATTGCCGCAGAGAGCGCGGCAGTTCCTGCTCTACGGCCATTCGCAGAGCGGCGCGCGCGGCGCCGCCGCCCGTTCGCGTTTCGAGGGCATCATCCCGCTGCTGCGCACCTGGTACGAGGAGAGCACCTCGGACACCTACCGCGAATGGTACATGGACTTCATGTCGCCGGTTACCTGCGCCTCCTGTCACGGCCGGCGGCTGAAGCCGGAGAGCCTGGCCGTCAAAGTGAACGGGACCTCGATCGCCGAATTCACGGAGATGCCCGTCTCCCGCGCGCTGGAATCGGTGGGCTCGATCGGGCTCAACCCACGCGAAGAGAAGATCGCCGGGCGCATCGTGCGGGAAATCGGCGAACGGCTGGAGTTCCTGCAGACGGTGGGGCTGGGATACCTCAGCCTGGATCGCTCGGCGGCCACGCTGTCGGGCGGGGAAGGGCAGCGGATCCGCCTGGCCACGCAGATTGGTTCGCGCCTGCGCGGCGTGCTTTACGTGCTCGACGAGCCCTCCATCGGCCTCCACCATCGCGATAACGGGCGTCTGCTGTGCACGCTGGAGCGGCTGCGCGATCTGGGCAACACGGTGGTGGTGGTCGAGCATGACGAGGAAACCATCCGCCGCGCGGACTACGTCGTCGATCTCGGTCCGGGCGCCGGCCGGCAGGGCGGTCACCTGGTGGCTTGCGGCACGCCGGAGGACATCGCCGGCAATCCCGCCTCGCTGACCGGACAGTACCTGGCCGGCAGGCAGTCGATCCCCATCCCGGCCAAGCGGCGCGGCGCCAACGGCAAGATGCTCACGGTGCTGGGCGCGAGCCAGCACAACCTGAAAAACGTGGATGTCAGCTTCCCGCTGGGGGTGCTGACGGTGGTGACCGGCGTTTCCGGGTCGGGCAAATCCACGCTGGTGAACGACATCCTCTACCGGGCGCTGGCGCGCAGGATTTACAGCGCCATGGAAGAACCCGGGGCGCACCGCGGCATCGAGGGCGCCCAGCACATCGACAAGGTCATCCGCATCGACCAGTCGCCGATCGGGCGCACGCCCCGCTCCAATCCCGCCACCTACACCGGCCTGTTCACTCCCATTCGCGAGTTATACGCCATGCTGCCGGAGTCTCGCCAGCGGGGCTACAAGGCCGGGCGCTTCAGCTTCAACGTCAAGGGCGGCCGGTGCGAAGCCTGCCAGGGCGACGGCCAGCGCCGCATCGAAATGAGTTTTTTGCCCGACGTCTTTGTCACCTGCGACGTGTGCCGCGGCCGGCGCTACAACCAGGAAACACTCCAGGTGAAGTACAAGGGCTGCTCGATCGCCGATGTGCTGGAAAGCACGGTGCAGGATGCGCTCCCTCTGCTGGAGAACATTCCGCAGATCAAGCAGAAGCTGCAGACGCTGGCCGACGTGGGGCTGGGCTACATTCACCTCGGCCAGTCGGCCACCACCCTGTCGGGCGGGGAAGCGCAACGCATCAAGCTGGCCCGCGAGCTGAGCCGCCGCCAGACCGGCCGCACGCTCTACCTGCTGGACGAACCCACGACCGGCCTGCATTTCGACGACGTGAAAAAGCTGCTCGACGTGCTCGGCCGCCTGACGGACCTTGGCAACACCGTCGTCATCATCGAGCACAACCTGGACGTCATCAAGACGGCCGACTGGATCCTCGACCTCGGGCCGGAGGGCGGGGAAGCCGGAGGCCGCCTCGTAGCCCAGGGAACGCCCGAGCATGTGGTCAGATCGAAACGCTCCTTTACGGCCCAGGCCCTGCTGAAAGTGTTGCCGAACGGAGTTAGGAGTTAAGAGTCAAGAGAGACGCCTCGGTGCCCAGCTTAACTCTTAACTCGCAACGTCGTCATGCCGGAAGAATTGCCCGAACAGCATCCGGAACCCGCGACGCAGCCGCAATTCGCGCGACTGCCGCCCGGCGGACCGCCCGCCACCACGGCAGGCGTCGAGGACCGGCCGGAGGCAGGCCCTTGGGGCTTGCCGGAGGCCTTCCCCGTGGTTGTGTTTCTGTTGTTGCTGACCGGCTTGAGCCTGGGGGCATCGGCGCGGAGCGTATCCCACATCAACGTGCGCGCGGTGCTGATCTCCCAGGCGCTGCTCTACCTGCTGGTCCTGCTCTACATCCACTTCGTGGTGAAGCTGAGGCGCCGCTTGCCGTTCTGGGCGGCGCTGGGCTGGCGCTTGCTGGCCCCCGGCCGGTTCCTGTTCGCGGGACTCGGCCTGGCCCTGTTCGTCCAGTTGCTTCGCCTGCCGTCGGCGAAAAAGCTTCCCATCGAGCGCCTGTTTGAGAACGCGGAGGCGGCGTACCTGTTGGCTGCCTTCGGCATTTTGGTGGCGCCGCTGGTCGAGGAGATACTGTTCCGCGGCTTCATCTTCGTCGCCGTCGAGCGCTCCTGGGGCGTCGGCCACGCCGTCTGGATCAGCGCCCTGCTGTTCGGACTGGTGCACGTCCCGCAATTGATCGGAGGCATCCCGCAGATGGTCGCGATTCTGGGCGTTGGGTTGGTGCTGGGCTGGGTGCGAGCCGCGACCCGCTCGCTGGCCGCTTCTTACTTCATCCACCTCGGTTACAACACAACGCTGTTCGGAATGCTTTTCATCGCCACGCGCGGCTTCCGGCAATGGGGCTGAGTGGCGAGTGATGAGTGACAAGTGACGAGTGACAAGGTATTCTGTCCCGCTCGTCACTTGTCACTTGTCACTTCTTCGCTGCCTATGGTGAAAACAATCGAATGGACCGACGAGGGCGTGGTGATGATCGACCAGACCCGGCTGCCCCGCGAAGTGGTTTTCGTGACCTGCCGCGACTACCGGGAAGTGGCCGAGGCCATCCGCGGAATGGTCATCCGGGGCGCACCGGCCATCGGCGTGGCGGCGGCGATGGGCGTGGCGTTGGCGGTCAAACAGGCGCCCGGCCGCACCGCCGCCGACCTTCAGCCGGCCCTCGAGCAGGCAGCCCAGTGCATGGCGGCAACGCGCCCGACGGCCGTCAACCTGTTCTGGGCCATCGCTCGAATGAAGAGGCGCTTCGCGGAATCGCAGGCGGCCGGCGCGGACGCCGGTCAAATCCGGGAAGCGATGGTTGCCGAAGCCCGGCAGGTGCTGTGCGAGGACATCGCCGGCAACCAGGCCATGGGACGCCACGGCGCGCCGCTGGTGCCGTCCGAAAAAAGCATCATGACCCACTGCAACGCCGGCGCCCTGGCCACCGGCGGTTACGGCACGGCGCTGGGCGTCGTCCGCGCCGTGGCCGAGACGCGCCGCCAGCCGCCCCACGTGTTCAGTTGCGAAACCCGGCCCTTCCTGCAAGGCGCCCGCCTGACGGTGTGGGAACTGCAGCAGGACGGCATCCCGGTAACACTGATCACCGACAACATGGCGGGGCACGTCCTGAAGAGCGGCCGCGTCGGCTGCATCATCGTCGGCGCGGACCGGATCGCCCGGAACGGGGATGTGGCCAACAAGATCGGGACCTATGGGCTGGCCGTGCTGGCCAAGGAACACGGCGTGCCGTTTTACGTGGCCGTCCCAATCTCCACGCTGGATCTGTCGTTATCCTCCGGCGATCAGATCCCCATCGAGCAGCGATCGCCGCGGGAAGTCACACATGTCTTTGGAGTCCCGGTGGCGCCGGAGGGAATTGATGTGGAGAACCCGGCGTTCGATGTCACGCCGCATCGCTACGTGGCCGCCATCATTACCGAGCGCGGCGTGGCCCGCGCGCCCTATGAACAAACCCTCCCCAGCCTTGCGCAGGGGTGCACCCCGGTGGGCTTGTCCACCGAGCCTGCGTCCGGCGGCCCCGGCATAATGTAAGCACGCGCACGATGCAGACACACCCACGCCCCTGCCCGCGACGGCAGTTACGCGCCACCTGCATAATGAAGAGGGTATTCGGTCGGCCAACGGCCTACTGTTTCGCCGCCTTCGCCGCTCGAATCTTGGCCCATCTGGCGCGTTGCGCGTCGGCAATCCTCTTGCGCGCAGCGGCAGACATATGGCGCGGTCCGCCCCGTCCCGGACCGCCAGCACGACCAGCCTTTCTGTCCACATCACTCAAGGCCTCGATCGCGCGATCGAGGCGATCCACTTCCGCTTGGGCAGCCGCACGCTGTGCCCTGAGCAGGCGAAGAATTTTTGCCAACTGAGCCATGTTTCCTCCAAGTCGCTCATAGTAACGCAGATTCCGGTTTAGGCCGTGAACTATGTTGGTACTAGTACTACCATTAAACCACAATCTCGTTAATCGATACAATCTAACATGTCTGTGGCACATTGCAAGCATTTCTTGCAAGGCAGACGATCCGCTCCTGGCTGTGCCAGCGGCACGGGGCTGCTTTTCTGCCTTTATCAGATACCCCCGGTTGTGATTGGATTCGGCCAGGCCGTTGAGAAGTGCAAGAAAATCGGGGGCGGCCGGTGACCCTTCCTTCGGCGCCCATGGGGCAAAGTCGTTGTGGGCCTGGGCCTAGATTGGGAAGGGCGACCCTGCCGGGCCGCCTTTGCGTTTTTTCTTCAAGGCCGCGTTGCGCGTGTCATCCAGCGATGTTTCCATCGAGCCGCGCGAGAGGCGGCGCACCACGGGTTGAACGAACCAGGCCACATAGGACGGGATGTCGCGGCTGAGGACGAGGACCTCCAATTCCACGTACACACCGCCGTCCGCCTCCTGAAAGCGCGTGAAGGCGTCCAAGCGCCACAGGAACCCATGGCCCTTCCCCGGCGGTAAAGCGGCCTCTTCCGGCGTCCCGCCGTTTTCGATTTCGACCAGGCGCATGCTCTTCTCCCGGCCGTACCATCGCCCCGGGCTGGCCGGCGAATATCGCGTCAGGAAGTCTCCCTCGACCACCGCGGTGACGATGGCCTTCTTCTTCAAGCGCAACCGAAAGGTGTATTGGTTGCCGGTGCGGGTCTGGAGCCGGGAATCGACGACCGTCGGCTTGTAGTAGGCCTTGTAGTTGTCGTAGTCGTTAAGGACGGCGAAGACCATGTCGATGGTGGCGCCGGGGATGAAGATGGCGCCTGCCCAATCGTGGATCAGCCCGCCGGGCACGTTGATTTGCCCGTCGCCCGACGATGGCTCGACAACCACTTCTCCTTTGCGCACCCGTTTCTTGCGTTCCGGCGAGTCGTCGATCCACAGAAAATTCCGTTCGGGCCGGAGGCGGGCCGCCGCTTCCGCCTCGCGTGTGCGCAGGTGCCGCTCATAGGCGGCGACGGTTTCTGTCTTCAGTTCGGCCGCCAGCGAGCGGACAGGGACGGCCGCCAGGCAACAAGCCCCGGTAAAAAAAAGCGCCAATGTTCGGACGCTCACGCTCATAGCTCAACTTTCCACGTGGTGCCGCCGTCCTGCCGCAATTTCTACAATGTCGAACTGATTCTGAGACAGCACACTAGGCCGGCTTCAGCGGCGCCCGGCAGTGGGAGCGGCCGCCCTTGGCCAGGTACTGCTGGTGGTATTCCTCGGCCCTGTAAAACGGCGCCGCCGGGCGAATCTCGGTGACGATCGGCCGCCGGTAGCGCCCTGATTTTTCCAGCCTTTCTTTGGATGCCCGGGCGGCCGCCTCCTGTTCGGGGGCATGGAAGAAGATCACCGACCGGTACTGCGTGCCGATGTCGGGCCCTTGCCGGTTCGGGGTGGTCGGGTCGTGGCTTTCCCAGAACAGTTCCAGAAGACGGTCGTAGGAGACCCGCGCCGGGTCGTAGTCGACCAGCACCACCTCGGCATGCCCCGTGCCGTCGCTGCACACGTCTTGGTAGGTAGGGTTCTCCGTCCAGCCGCCGCTGTAGCCCACGGCGGTCGAAAGCACGCCCGGCGCCTGCCGGAACGTCTCCTCAACTCCCCAGAAACAACCCGCTCCGAATGTGGCCTTCTCCATTGTTTGCCCCTAGAACCATCATAGCCTGCATGGCCGGATTTTTCTGGCGGCCGATCCCCAGATTTGAACGTGGGACACGGATGAACACTGATAAACACCGATAAAAACAGGGAGAGCCCCGGGGTAGAAACTCGATCTGTGTTTATCAGTGTTTATCTGTGTCCCGTGAAATCTGCGGATTACTTGACAAAAGGGGTCAGTGTGATCTTGCGGAACTCGACCGGGCCGTGGTCGCCCTGCAGAATGATGCCGCCCGGCTGTCCTTCGTCGGCGTCGGTGGCGACGGCGGTGAGCCCCTCGATGAGGCCGCGGTCGATCACCTTCTTCCCGTTCAGCACCACCGTCACTTCTCGCCCCACCAGCCGGATGTCGTATGCCTGCCACTCGCCCGCCGGCTTGCTGGCGTTCTGGCCGGGGGCAATCCGGCTGTACAAGGCCCCGTTGCTGTGGGTGTCCGGAGAACGGCCATAATCTTCCAAAACCTGCACCTCGTACCGCGCCCGCAGGCCGACGCCGCTGTTGCTGTGCGCTCCGACCCGGTATTCCACGTGCAGCTTGAAGTTCCAGAACTTCCTTTCGGAAACGATGTTGTTGGCGCCGCCGGTGCTCACCAGAAGTCCGTCCTTTACCGACCAGCCCAGCTCCTTGCCCGCAACCAGCGGCAGCCAGCCGGTCAGGTTCTTGCCGTTGAACAGCTCCACCGGCCCGCCTTCCTTCCAGGTGCCGTCGTCTTTTTCGTTGATGACGGGCGCGCGCACTCCGACCCACTTGATGGGCGGGCGCTGCTGGCCTTCCACTTCAAACGTCCCCTCCAGCTTGCCGTCCACCAGGCGCGCGGTGTAGACCAGGTGCCGGGGCGTGGCCGGCGCGCCGGGCTTGGGCCGTTCCTTGGGGAAGAAACCGAATTTAAGGACGCCGTCGCGGATGGAGATCTCGTCGATGGTGTTCATGTCGCCGGCATAGGCGCTGACGAATTTTCCCTTGGCGTTGGGCGTTCCGGCGCCTTCGATTTCCAGCCACCATGCCCGGCCTCTCGGCTCGCCGAAGGTCTTGATGTCCCAGCGGCCGTTGAATTGTTCATCGCCGGCAAACCCGCAGCAGGCAGCCAGCACCAGCACCGCAAGAAGTGTCCGCATGATGCGCCTCCCAGCACCGCAAGAAGTGTCCGCATGATGCGCCTCGCCCGCGTACTGTATCACAGGTACCCCCGGTGTCCTGCCGGTAGGGGTTCTGACCTCCGAGGCGCCAAGAGAGCAAGACTTGGTGCCCTCGTGTCTTGGGCGAAAAAAAAGGCTAGCCGGGCGACGAATGATACGTCTATGTTTGGACGGGGTTTTGTCCTAGTATTTCGTGATCCCAGCGGAAGGAGGGAGCGATGACCAAAGGTGCTCGGAAATCGTTTATCTTTGGGCGCCTCGTGCTGGCAGGCATCTTTGCGGCCGGCGCCTGGGCGCAATCCGGGTCCCCACCCTGCGAGCCCTCGGCCGAGGTGAAAGCCGCGTTGCAGGGCCTGCCGACCGCGCGGGCAGAGAGAATTGCCGCGCTCCGGTCACTGCTGTCCCGCTTCCCGAACGATCCGTTTGTTCACCGCAGCTACCAGAATGCGGCCAGGTACCCGGCTGAAAAAGACCGCGACGCGGTGATTGCCGAGTACCGCGACCTCGCTGGACAGCATCCCAACGACCCGAGGTACACGTACCTGGCGCTGCGCGCGCGGATTGGCGTCGGCACCAAAGAACTGCTGCCGGAGTTGGAGAAAGTGGCGGCCGGCTACCCGTTGGCGCGCCTGTCCCTGGTCGAGATCTACCAGGCGTCCGGTTTCAAGGACCTGAAGGAAGCGCGCGAGCATCTGGAAGCGTACGTGACGGCGTGCCCGGCGTCGCTGGAGGCTTACAACTACTTCCGCTCGCTGGAAACTTCGGATTTCGTGCGGGAGAGCGCCGCCAGGTTGCGAAAACTGCTGGAAACCAGCACGGATCCGGACGCGCTGAGCAATTACGGCACGCTCTGGAGCCTGGAATTCCGCGTGCGTCCTGGAAACGAGCACGAGGCGCTGCGCAAGCAGGTGGCCGAGGACATCAAGCGCCTGCGCACCATCGATCCGGGCAAGAGCCGGGCGTTCCTGCGCGCGCTCCAGGAAGGCTACAAGCTGATCAACGACACGGAGGGCACCAAGTGGGTAACCGAGGAAACCAAGAACCGTTTCCCACAGGGCGCCTTCTACGCGGTTTACGAGGAGTGGCGCGCGAAAAACCCCTACCCGAAATCGGAGGATCCGCCGGGAAAGACAACGGCCTACAACCAGGCGCTCCTCAAAGCTTCCGAGGAGTGGGTGCGCCAGTGGCCGGATCAAATGTACGCCTGGTACCAGCGCGGCAGCGCCCTGCGGGTTGCGGAGAAGCCAGACCCGGCCGCCATTGAGGCAGCCGGCGAGGGCGTTCTCAAAATACTGGCAAAAGGGGATCCGGACTTCTCCTTCATGTCCTCGATCGGCGGAGCCAGCCTTCATCTGCAAATCGCTCACCTGTATGCGACGAAGGGCGTGTGGCCGGACCGCCTACCCGAGTTGGTGGAGAAGGGAATTCAGGAACTGGACAAGCCGCGCGACCGCGGCTGGCAATCGGACCTGTATTCCCGTCCGCCCGGCTCCGACGACGATAATCGGATGTTCGTCCAGTGGCACGGCTGGACGACCATCGCCGACATCTGGCTGGCGGTCAAAGACAAGGACAAGGCGCGCGAGGCCATTCAGCGGCTGCAGACGCTTGCGGACAAAGACAAGCCCAAAGCCGACTCCAAGGAATCCGACCAGGCCGCCAAGCAGCGGACTTACCTGTCCCGGCAGGTGACGTACTGGCAGAAGATGGGCGAGTTGGCGGCGCTCGCAGACCGGAAGATCGACGCTCTCACCTTCTATCAGAACGCACTGCTGGCGCGGCCCAGGCGCGCCGACAGCCCGGCCGATCAAAAAGACGAACTGGCCGAGAAAGCCCGCGCCCTGTGGAAAGAATTCGGCGGCAGCAACGAGGGCTGGCAGGCCTGGTTCGAACGCGCCCGCGACCTGTTCGGGCAACTGCCCTCCGATGCCGGCGGCATGAGCTGGACCAAGATGGGAAAGCCGTTGCCTACCTTCGAGTTGGCCGATATGAAAGGAGCCAAATGGCGATTGGCGGACCTCAAGGGCAAGACGACGCTGATCGGCCTTTGGGCCACGTGGTGAGGGCCATGCCGTGAGGAGTTGCCTCACGTCCAGAAGCTCTACGAAAGAATCAAGGACCGCAAAGACATCCAGATCATTACCTTCAATGTGGACGACAACGTCGGGCTGGTCGAGCCCTTCCTCAAGCAGAACAAGTACACATTCCCAGTCATCCCGGCCAAGTTCCTGGTCGACGGCCTAGTTCCCTCGCTCGGCGTTCCGCAGAACTGGATCGTAGACACGGACGGGATACTGCGGCTGCAGCAGATCGGGTTTGGCTCAAACCCGAAGTGGGAAGACCAGATGGTGGAGGCGGTGGAGAAAGCGCGTCCGGCTACGGGCGGTTAAAGGAATTGCGGACTGCGGATTTGGCGCTTGGAATCCGCAATCCGCAATTCTTACGGCCAGGATGTTTCGCGCAGTGGGAGGACCATCACTTCAGGGATCACCGTCTCGCGTGGCTGGGTCAGGCACCAGCGGATGGTTTCGGCGACGTTGCGCGGGTCCCGCAGATTACTCGCATCAATATCGGGGAAGCGATCGAGCAGCAACGGCGTGCGTATGCCGCCGGTGACGACGGCGGTCATTCTGATGTTGCGTGGCCAGCCTCCGACGAGCCCATCGCTGACAACCCGCCCCGGCGGAGCGCGGCTAAGCTGCCTTGGTGCGCACGTTGTCGATGGGATGGCCGATCTCGCGCTCGATCGACTCGACGTTGCGGCGGATCTTGTCCGAGGCCTGCGCGTCGTCCTCGATCTTGATCACCGTCACCACGTGTTCTGACAACTTGCGCACGCGCTCGTGGCACTGGCGAATCAGGTTCATCACCTCGTTCCAGTCACCCTCGATGCAGGTGCCGGCCGGCGTAAGCTGGTGCGGCAGGCCGGAAGCATCGACCACGCGCAGCGCGTCGGCCAGTTGCTTGCTGGTGTGCGTGTCGCCGCCAACCGGAATGATGCTGAAATCGACTAACATGAGACCCTCCATTTCTTTCGGCCGTTCGGAGCGCTGCCGGTCCTCTCCCGGTCCGCCGGGCTCCCCGGGCGGCGTTATGCGAAAGGTTTGCTCGCTCTTAAGGTTTTAGATGGTTACTGCGGGGCGGCAGTTGCGGCTGGTGTGAAAAATGGAGGGGCGCACACACCGCGCCGGTGGATGTTTTGTGGCGGTTTACGGCAGGTGCGCCCCGGTGCGATCGACCACGCGCAACACGCGCCGCGAGGCGTCCTTGAGCGTCA